>LGET01000117.1 GCA_001507935.1 Thermococcales archaeon 44_46 | reverse complement strand
ATTGCGAGCTCTTTTAATCCTCCAGCCAGGCTTATCAGCCTTGCGGCAAGCTTTGCACCAACCAGGGCTTTTAAGTTTGGAGCAACGTCGTCCATTGCTTTGTCTATGTAATCTTCGATCTCACTTCTCAGCTTGTACAGATCGTCAATTTCTTTTGCTAAGTCCTGGATAACTCTGAGATCCTTTTCGTCCATCCATGCTCCCATTGTCTTCTCCTTTGCTTCCAGAATCTTTGCTATCTTGTTTTCACTCAATCCAAGGGATTCCAACTTCTCCTTTGTTATGTTCTCTCTGTGCCCGACATTCTTGACAAAACTCACGTACTGCGGGTGTTTGGGCAAAAGTTCATCAAGCTCTGGGAAGTGGAGGGAATACCACTCTCTCAGTCTGGAAACGAGGAGGTTTACGACCTTGTCAATGTCATCTAGCGCTTCTATAGCCTGAATTATCATTTTATCCCTTGCACCGCTCTGCTCCTGTATTCTAATTCTAGTTAAAGCCACTCCCACAGTGAAGTATCTCTCGAACCATTCTTGCCCCAGGAACTCCTCTGGGTTTTCCCTGAGTTTCTCTCCAGCTAAGTTGGGGAATTCAAATTCGGATTCGAAGCCAAGTTCCCTCACGTTTCTGCTTAGCTCAGGGTGTTCGAACACAAAACTTGAGTATCCTTTCTCTTTCAATTCACCTAGGAGAATGGTAAGATCTTCGGTAACATCTCCCTTTAGGAGCTTGTCAAGTGCAACTTCTGGCCTCTCCGTGAAGATTCTTTTTCCTATTAGGTTGCCTTCTCCATCAAAGGCGTAGATACCCTGCACATTTTCGCTTATGTATGCTTTCATGAGCATCACCTTTTTTATTCTTTGTTGAAGAAGTATAAAAGAGTTGAGCTTTTAAACCTACTCCGTGACGTGGCTTTATCGCTCATTGTCGAAAAAATATTACACATTTACCGAAAGGCTTTTATAATGTACACCCTTAACCTTCGAGAGAACACATTTAAGCTAATCTTTTGGAAAGGTGATGCCCAATGAGAAGACTGCTGAAGCCAATAAAGGATGTCGGAATTGTTGGTTATGGTGCCTATGTGCCTATGTATAGAATTAAAAACGAGGAAATTGGAAGGGTTTGGGGAGTGAATGGGTTTCCCATTCAGGAAAAGTCCGTAAACAATTTGGATGAAGATGCCATAACTATAGGAATTGAAGCAGCAAGAAATGCCCTTAAAAGAGCTCAAATCGATCCGAGAGAAATTAGGGCGTTGTGGTTTGGAACCGAATCCAAGCCCTATGCGGTCAAACCTTCTGCAACCGTTATTGCTGAGGCAATTGGAGCAACTCCAGATTTAGATGCTGCAGATTTTGAATTTGCATGTAAAGCCGGAACTGAAGCCTTGCAAGCTGCTATTGGTTTTGTTGGGAGCGGAATGGCGAAGTATGCAATGGCGATTGGTGCCGATACAGCTCAAGGAAGGCCAGGCGACCATTTAGAGTTTACTGCATCCGCCGGAGGAGCCGCTTATATCGTTGGTGAGAAAAGCTCTGAGACGGTTGCCTATTTTGAGGGAAGCTATTCCTACGTAACCGATACTCCAGATTTCTGGAGAAGACAGCACGAGCACTATCCAAGGCATGGGAATAGATTCACTGGAGAGCCTGCTTACTTCCACCAGATAATAAGCGCCGCAAAAGGTTTAATGGAAGAGCTGGGCTATTCGCCAAGTGATTTTGACTACGCTGTTTTCCACCAGCCAAACGTTAAGTTTCCGATAACAGCCGCAAAGATTCTCGGAATCCCAAAAGAAAAAGTTCTTCCGGGACTGCTGAGCGGAATAATAGGAAACACCTACAGCGGTGCTACATTAGTTGGCATTTCAGCGGTTTTGGACATAGCGAAGCCGGGAGATAGAATTCTTTGGGTAAGCTTTGGAAGTGGGGCCGGAAGCGATGCATTCAGCTTAGTGGTGCAGGATGCAATTGAAGAAAAGAGAGACCTAGCGCCAAAGACCATGGATTACGTAAACAGGAAGAAGTACATTGATTATGCCCTCTACGCAAAGCACAGAGGTAAGTACATCATGTGAGGTGGTTAAAATGAGAAAGCCGGTTATCATTGGTGTGGGATTGACTCCGGTTGGAGAGCACTGGAAGCTGAGCCTTAGAGATTTAGCTGTTGAGGCTTTGCTCAATGCCATGGAAGATGCGGGTGTTGATAAGGTGGATTCACTTTATGTTGGCAACATGGCCTCTGGTTCATTCGTTGAACAGGAAAACCTTGGGGCATTAATAGCGGACTGGGCCGGTCTTGGAAATATTCCAGCCGTTAAAATTGAAGCCGCATGTGCAAGCGGTGGAGCCGCGGTTCAGGAAGGAGTAAAAGCAGTTATGAGCGGTCTTGAAGACGTCGTTGCAGTTGTAGGCGTTGAGAAGATGACCGACGCCTGGCCAAGTGACGCAACAAGGTACCTTGCCTACGCTGCAGATGCAGAGTGGGAGCTTTTCCATGGTGTGAGCTTTGTAGCGCTAAATGCACTTGCCATGAGGCTCTACATGAAGGAATATGGATACACCGAGGAAGATTTAGCTCTCTTTGCAGTTAACGCTCACGCAAACGGTGCCAAGAACCTATACGCTATGTTCAAGAAGCCAATAACGGTTGAAACCGTTATGAAGAGCCCATATGTAGCTGACCCGCTGAAGCTCTTTGACGCCTCACCAATAGCCGACGGTGCTGCAGCTGTCATAATAACCACCGAAGAGAAGGCCAAAGAATTCGTGGACAAGGCGAAGATGGTTGAAGTTGCGGGAATGGGAAGAGCAGTGGATACCATAAACCTTGCAAACAGAAAAGATTTCCTGTTCTTAAAAGCTGCTCATGTAGCCGCTCAAAAGGCATATAAGATGGCGGGTGTTGAGGTTAAAGACATAGACTTCTTTGAGGTTCACGATGCCTTTACCGTAATGGCCGCCTTAAGCCTGGAGTCAATTGGCGCTGCGGAGAGAGGAAAGGGTGCAATGCTTGCAAAAGAAGGGCAGATAGCGATTGATGGTGATTACCCAATTCAAACACTCGGTGGACTAAAAGCGAGGGGACACCCTGTAGGGGCTACGGGAGTTTATCAAACCGTAGAAGCAGTATGGCAGCTTAGAGGAGAAGCTCCAAACCAAGTGCCAGATGCAGAGATTGGGTTAACTCAAAACATAGGTGGAACGGGTTCAAACATAACCGTAACCATATTGAGGAGGGTTTGAAGATGGGGAGACCAATGCAGGTTGCCCGTTATTGGAGGCACTTTAAAGAGAAATACCGCCTCATCGGGGGCAAATGTAAGAGCTGCGGTCACGTTCACTTCCCTAAGAGGCCTGTTTGCCCGGAATGTGGAAGCCAAGAGGTAGAGGAGTTCCAGTTCAGCGGAAAGGGCAAAGTGGTAAGCTGGACTATAGTGAGAAACCCGCCAAGCGGTTACGAGTACTACAAGCCGTATCCCATAGCCCTAATTCAGCTCGAAGAGGGGCCGGTGATTTTGGCCCAGCTCACGGATGTTGACCCAGAAGAAATCGACTTTGGCATGGAAGTAGAGATGGTCACGAGAAAGGTTAGGGAGTTCGAAGAGGACGGAATAATCCTCTACGGCTACAAGTTCAGACCTCCGATAAAATGACTACTTTTTTTCTTCTTTTAGGTCTTTTACCATTCTTATCCATATGCCGCTCTTTCCAGCTATTTTGAAGCCGAGCTTTTTGTAGAATTCAATTGCTTTGGTGTTCTTTTCTCCGACCCACAGCTCTATTCTGTCGTTGTATTTGCTCAGATACTCCAGACACTTTTCCATGAGCTTTTTGCCAACGCTTTTTCCCTGGTAGCCCTTGTCAATTACAAACTCGTGTATGGCCCCTACCACCCTGTCCTCGTATCTGCTGTGCCAGTCGTTGTCGCATACTATAAACCCAACTATCCTATCACCATCTTTTGCCACAAAGAAGCCATCGCTGGCTTTGTTCCAGCACCACCGGAGGTACCTTTTAGCGTAGCTCTCTCCCTCTCCGCCGTATTCTCTCAAGCCCTCGTAGCCCCTCATGTAAATTCCTACAAGGGTCTCGAGTGTTTCTTGGTCCATTTTCTTTAGTTTCTCCACTTTGATTTCATCCGCCATATTTATCGGTGTTATGTTATCAGATGGGTTTATAAAATCTAATCCTAAAACTCAGAGTAGAGAGCGCTGAAGGTGATCTTAATGGCAAAAGCCAAACCGAGGATTTGTGAAGTCTGTGGGGCAGAGATTAGAGGACAAGGCCACACGGTGAAAATAGAGGGTGCAGAGCTGTTAGTTTGCAGCAGGTGCTATCAAAAGTATGGCAAGAAAAAGCCTGGAACGTGGAGTCCAATGCCCACCGGAAGGCAACCGAGGAGGACCTACGAGCCAAAGCCTAGACCGAAGCCAGCTCCGAGAACGCAGAAGCCCCTTTATACAGAGGATATCGTTGAGGACTATGCAGAGAGGGTAAGAGAGGCGATTCAAAAAAGTGGTTTGAGCTATGAAGAGCTTTCCCACAAAGTGGGTCTTTCAACAAACCTCCTTAAGAGAATAGCCCACGGGGAGTACATGCCGACCATAGAGGAGGCAAAGAAGCTCGAAAGATACTTTAAGATAACCCTCATTGAGAGGGTAGAGAAAAGCGTGCAGGAGAAAGTTGCGATTCCAAAGGACTATGAGCCGACCCTTGGAGACGTCGCAAACATAAAAATCAAGAAGAAGAAAAAGAAGTGATTACTCCTCGCTCTCTTCTCCATTTCTAGGTCTTTTGGGAGGATAAAATCCTCTCAGCACTTCAAAAGTGCCCCACATTTTGAGGAGTTCCCTATGAACGGGTGAATCTGGAGGGATAACTATTATGTGTGCTGGGGGGTGAATTTCCCTTAATCTGCCTATTGCTTTTGCGGGAGGTAGGTCTATCTGCGCTATAACATGGGCGCGGTACTTCTTCTTGGGCTTCTCTCCAACGATTTTTTCAAACGCCCAGTCAGAGAGAGCTGGGGGTATGATTCTTGGTTTTCCCCTTATCTCCATTCCTCCATATCTAACGAGGTCTGCCAGTGCTACTAGGGCTTTGTCAAAGCTGTCTGTCCTTATCAAAACCATCGTGTTTAGCATATTCTCACCGAGAAGAGGTAAGCCGGAGGGTATTTAAAGAATGTGGTGAGGCGGAAAATTTATAAGCACAACCCAAGGAGATATGAGTGATCGCTCGGGCGGGCCCGTGGTCTAGACTGGTTATGACGTCGCCCTCACACGGCGAAGGTCCGGGGTTCGAATCCCCGCGGGCCCACCATA
>LGET01000116.1 GCA_001507935.1 Thermococcales archaeon 44_46 | reverse complement strand
GTCAGAATTCATTCTAGGTTTGATAGGCCTCCGGGTGATGTTATTGAATGGCTTCAGGAGGTGATGCCCCAGTTATCCTGACAATATCGATTAATCCGACCGCAAGATTTATAAAGCGAGTTCAACCTTCTATAGTTTGAGTGCGGGGCGGTAGCTCAGCCTGGGAGAGCGCCGGACTGAAGATCCGGGTGTCGGGGGTTCAAATCCCCCTCGCCCCACCACGTTTTTCTATGAAACTTTAACTCCCAAAGAATTCTCTTGTAGAGCGTAAGATTCTTTGTAGTTGGTTTCGCAAGTGAGCTGAGTTTAGTCAAAAATTTCCCGGCATCTTTTCCTTCGTCTTCAGCAACATAAAAGTTTAAAAATAAGGTTCCATAGTGATTTCCGGTGATGATAATGAAGGGTATCGTATTGAGCTACATGAGGAGTAAAGAGCACCAGCACACCAACCACATGATTATCAAACCCCTCGGTATCGACAGCAAAGAACAGGCATCAGGACTCATAGGAAAGAAGGTAATATGGAAGAGCCCAAGCGGAAAGCTCCTTGTTGGTAAGATTACAAGAACCCACGGTACAAGAGGAGAGGTAAAGGCAAGGTTCGAAAAGCCCTTGCCCGGTCAGGCTTTGGGAGACTACGTCGAGATAAAGTGAACTCCTTTTCCTCTTTTTTGGAGGCAACTTGATGGAGCTTACCAAAATTAAGGAAGGAAAGGCTGAGATTCTTGTGCCTAAGGCAGAGCGTATTTACGACGCTCCCGTATTTTACAATCCGGTTATGGCATTTAACAGAGACCTGAGCGTTCTTTTTTTGAATGTTGTAAAGGCAAAAACGGTTTTGGACGCTTTATCCGCCACCGGAATTAGAGGAATAAGGTACGCCCTAGAAACTGATGCCAAAGAAATCTGGCTCAACGATATAAATCCCGAGGCTTTCAAGCTGATAATTGAAAATCTAAAGCTCAATTTTGAAGGAGAAGCAGACGTCAGTGAGAATTCTGCAATCTTAAAGGCCAAAAAGACATTAGTGGCCACGAACAAAGATGCAAACCTTTTGATGGCCGAAAAGTTCAGGTACTTTGACTTTATAGACCTCGACCCCTTTGGTTCCCCAATGGAGTTCCTCGATTCTTCCCTTAGGAGTGTGAAAAGAAAAGGCGTCCTTGCACTGACAGCAACAGACACCGCTCCCCTCTGTGGAGCCCATTTCAAAGCCTGCCTAAGAAAGTACAATGCAAAGCCGATAAGAGGAGAGCTGTGCCACGAAAGCGGTTTGAGAATTCTAATTGGAACTGTAGTTAGATACGGGGCAAAATACGACCTCGGTGTTGAGGTGCTCTTTGCCTACTATAAAGACCACTACTTCAGGGCGTTTTTAAGGCTAAAAGACGGTGCAAAAGAGGGTGATAAAGCACTCGGAAACCTTGGATACCTTTACTTCGATGCTAAAACTGGGAGGTTTGAAGTTGAGAAGGCTTTCCTGCCAAGCAGGCCGGATGCCTTTGGGCCGCTGTGGCTTGGTCCGCTCAAGAATCAGGAAGTTGTGGAAAAAATGAACGCCGAGAATAAAAGCGAACTGGCTGAGAAAAAGAAAGTTTCCAAGTTCTTGGATGTTATCGTCGAGGAGCTCGATATCCCGTTCTTCTACGACATCCATGCCCTAGCAAGGAGGAACTCCCTTGAGGTGAGAAAACTTTCAGACATAGCGGCTCTGCTCCAGGAAAAGGGGTACAAAGTTAGCAGAACACACTTCTCACCAACGGCAATAAAAACCGACGCTCCTTTTGAAGAGGTTCTGGAGGCATTAAAAGCCCTCCAGTAGCTAAACCTTTATGTACTTCCATTTTCCCCTCTTGAATATCCACCAGAAGAAGAGCGCCGTGGTGAATGTCTCCAGAGTCATCGCAAGCCACGCGGCAATAACCCCCATCCCCTTAACGTGAATTGGGCCGAGGGAAATTCCAAAGCCCAGAATGTAGGAGGGTATTATTCTGAACAAAAGCTTGCTTATTGCCGTTACATACATGGGCTCTTCGTGTCTCCAGCACCTCTGAGGGCACCACTGAGGACAAAAATCCAGCCAAGCGGAATCTCACTTATCCCCACGATTATGAGATAAATGCTTGCGAGCCTAAGAACTTCAGCATAGTTCGGATCGCTCTTTGTGACAAACGGCATGACAAGGTATTTGGGAAAGACCACCAAAATTATCGCCATAACCCCCATAAACACAGAGACCATTTTTAATGCCTCATAGACCACTTTTTCAGCCTTCTCTGGATTTCCTTCTCCAAGGCTCTGGCCAACCAAAGCCGATGCAGCAACGTTAAACCCAAAAGCCGGCATATAAGCAATGCTCTCCACCCTAAGTCCAACTTGATGGGCTGCTAGTGCTATGGTACCAAAACGCGTGACGATGCTAATGTAGAGGAAGTTGTAAAAGCTGAAGATAGCCCTTTCAATAGTGGCTGGCACTCCAATGCGTAAAATCCTCTTAATGGTTTCCCAGTCAGGTCTAAAAGAAGGCCTAAACCTCAAGACTAGAGACCCATTAAAGAACAAAACCAATCCTATAATGAAAGCAATTAAAATTGAAAGACCAGAAGCCAGAGCAGCTCCCACTACTTCTAATCTTGGCAATCCAAAGTTCCCAAAGATCAATCCATAGTTTAAGAAAACGTTTGCCCCGTTGGTAAGCAAAGTAAGCTTCATTGGGGTTTTTGTATCTCCAGCACCTCTAAGGGCACTAAAAGCAGCAAATGCCATAAAATTCACAGGATAAAAAAGGAAGAAGACACGTATGTACGAGTACCCAAGTCTCACAACCTCCTCACTTGCACCCATTATTCTCAACGCATCATCTCCAAAGAAAAGACCGAACAGCATCACCGGAATGCTCATTATAAATGCCAGATATATGCTCTGCTCAAGCACCTTCTCAGCGGTCTCAATGTCTTTAGCCCCAACAAATCTGGCAACCAGTGCAAGGGTTCCAGTAGAGATTGCAAACATGAGTGGCATCATAAACCAAGAAAACTGCCCTCCAAGGCCAACGCTTGCTATAGCCAAAGAGCCGAGCTGTCCTACCATTATCATGTCCACTAGGTTTACCAGTGTTTGGCCTATATTAGCGAGGATAGCAGGCCATGCTAGTGCCCATAGCTTTTTTCTTAGTTCGCCGTCCATGGTGCTCACTTAGATTGTTGTCTTAACGGTTAGAGACAGAATAAAAAGAAGCATAGGGGGTTAAAAATCTTTTGCTAGAAGGGAATCAAGGTTGAAGACCTTAAGACCAAAACGCTCCAAGGCTGCTTCTATCTGCTCTTCACTCAATCGGTAATCAAAAACAAATCCTTTTAGCCCCGCTTTTGCTTCTTCTTTGCTAAATCCAAAGAGGCCGACCATTATCTCCAAAGCTTCTTCCTTCCTTTCCTCTAACCTTTCGGTGTTCTCCTTGTACAACTCCATAAATTCTTTGAAGATCTCCCCGTTAGTTTTTAGAAACTCTCGGTTTACCCCCAAAGTACAGCAGGGGAATAACCCAAATTTTTCCGTGTACCTATACACATTAAACCCTTTCTTCTCCAGCTTGCTCAGATAGGGCTCCCATATGCTCAGACCGTCGATCTCCCCTTCCAGAAATGATTTCATAATCTCCTCTGGCTTCTTGAAGTAGACCACGTTCACCTTGCCAATGAGATCGTGCTTTTCTAGAAAGAGCTTCAGCATGGTTTCCATCGTGGAAAGCTCGGACGAACCTATGGTTATCCCTTCTTTGAGTTCTTTCCTAACCACAAGTCCACTTCCCCCGAAACCACAGCCTGCAGCGATTTTCAAGCTCTTGGTCAAAAGTCCAAAAAGTACTTGGGTCACTAATGGTGAACATGCCAGATCAACTTTGCCCAATGCTAGAGCATTCGTAAGCTCCAAGGCGCTGCTGTAAACGATTACCCTAACATCGTGCTTTTTTTCAAGATCTCTGGCTGTCAAAAGGGCATGGGGATACTCAGCGGCCTTTAACACCCCAAGTCTGAGAAGTCCCTTAATAGGAAATGGTGCTTCTTCAACAAGCCATATCCTATAGGCTTTTTTTCCTATCTCTCTCCTTACAATCATTTTTTCAGATTCCAGGCTTTCAATCGCCTCGGCTATTGTGGATCTGGAATAACCAAGTTCGTAGAGTTCACTTTGAAGTGCCCCTTCATGGGATTTTTCCCTAAGATATTCCAAAATACCATCTTTAGCACTCATGAGAAAGGATAAGAATGCAGTACTTTTATAATTTATCTCCAAAAAGAAAGAAAATCAGAGGGCGTTCTTTGCCTTCTTCCACTTGTGACTCCAGCTGTATTTCCTTAGTCGCCTGCTTCTTCCAAAACCGCAAGCTGCACAGTAGCCTTTTCTAACGTTGAAGGCTTTTCTCCCGCATCTTCTGCACTTTATGTGAGTGGGAGTTCTGTTTCTTTTTCCATGGGGAGCTGTTCCACTTCCCACGAAGCCTCACCTCTCGCTCATTCTATCTCAACCGGGGAGATAGCCAACACATTGTCCCCTCTAATAACGATCTTGCCATAATTCTTCTTTGGCTCACCATCTTCAATAAGCTGGGCATCAGCCAAAACAACGTTCAGGTGGATATCATAACCGATGAGTCTTCCTCTAAACTCGGATCCTCTCTTGAGGATTACCAAAACTTCCTTGTCAAGTGATTTGTGCACGACATCAAGTGGTCTTTCCGCCATTTTTCTTCCCTCCTAAATAATCAAAGATAACGTTCAAAGTGATAACGGGAAGTTTGCTTTATAACTCTTTCCCTTCTTAAGCATAAGTCTAATTAAGGGGAGAAGCAAATGAGGGTTGGGGTGAAAAAATGAAGCTAATCGATGTATCAAGAATTGTTATGGAACAGGTTTTGGGAGTAGAGAACGGAGAAGAAGTTTTAATAGTAACCAACCCTGGAGAAACCCTTGAGATATCTCTGAGCCTCTTTGAAGCCGCCAAAGAGTTCGAGGCAAAACCAGCAGTAATAGTGCAGAGCCCAAAGGGGGCCTTAGATTATGCTGAGAGGGCCGTCATAGAGGCGATAAAATCAGAGCCGGATATTGTAATATCCATAAGTGAAAAGAAGCTTGGAAAAGATCCCTATGGTGTCAACATTGGGTATATTGGAAGGGACAACAAAAAACACACGCACATTTTTGAAAAACTGTTGAGAGGGGACAAAAGGATAAGAGCCTTCTGGAGCCCGGGAATAACAAAGGAGATGTATCTTAGAAGTGTCCCAATAGATTATGAAAAGCTCAGAGAGGAAGCAAAGATACTGGCTGAGGTTCTGGAAA
>LGET01000115.1 GCA_001507935.1 Thermococcales archaeon 44_46 | reverse complement strand
CAATCACCTCAAGTTAATGCTTCCAATTAATTTAAAGTTAAAACTTGAATATAAAATTTGCGATTAAAATAGTAGGAGAGAGCAAAAACTGATGAATGTCATTTATTTCTTAAGCTTTTCAAGTATCTCGAAAGCAGCTTTTCTTCCGCTTAAGAACATTCCACCGAATATTGGTCCCATCCTCGGCGCTCCGGCAACAGCGTTAGCCGCCATTCCTGTGACGTATAAGCCGGGGTAGATTTCTTTGGTGTGCTCCACCGTTAGCTTCTCTCCCATCTCCGCCCACATCGCACTTTCGCCGGGAACCCTCTCTATTAAACCTCTCTTTTCAAGGAGTTGGGTTACCTGTGCTCCATGACCTGTAGAATCAATCACAAACTTGGCTTCAACTGTTAGCGGATCAACGTGAAGGTCCGTCATTTTAACGGGTGTCCAGTTTATGACTATTCCAGCTACGCGGTTCTCCTTAACAACTAAATCCTCGACCTCAACCATGTTGAATATCTTTGCCCCAGCTTTTATATTCTTGCTCGCTATTGTTGTTGCCACTTCGATGGCATCGGCAACATAATAGCCTTCCTCAAATTCTTCATGCCTTACTCCAAATTCCTCGAGGATTTCCTTAGCCTCTTCTTCCACAACTATCTTATTGAAGCCCATTCCTCCTCCCCATATTCCTCCCCCTATGCTCAGCTTTTTCTCAAAGATTGCCACCTTTGCGCCGCCTTTGGCAAGATAATAAGCGGCTACCATTCCCGATGGACCGGCTCCAACTATAGCAACGTCGAGGTTTAAGTGCTCTAAGAGCTCTTTGAAGTAGGTTTCAATTATCGCCCTGCTTATGGTTACATCCCTTAGCATTTCCACCACCCGAAAAATTCATAAAGCTCGACTAAAACTTAGTATTGAAACTTAAAAACCTTGTTATATATGGTGGTTAGGATGACCCAGATGGAAGAAGCCAAACGTGGGATAATAACGGAGGAAATGAACTTTATAGCCAAGCAGGAGAACATAAGTGTTGAAAAGCTTAGGAGAAACGTAGCTAAGGGTTACACTGTTATCTTTAGAAACGTCAATCACGATTGGGTTAAACCTGTTGCCGTGGGCAAAGGTGTGAGGATTAAAGTCAATGCAAACATTGGAACCTCAAGGGACATAGTGAATGTTGAAGAAGAGATAGAGAAGGCTAGAATAGCTGTGAGGTACGGGGCCGACACCATAATGGACCTCTCAACGGGTGGTGATTTGGATAAAATTAGAAGGGAAATTATGAGAGCTGTAGATGTTCCAGTTGGAACAGTCCCAATTTATCAAGCCGCTGAGGAGATGCTGGCAAAGGGTAAGGCTATCATTGAAATGAGCGAAGATGACATGTGGAATGCCGTGGAGAAGCACTTCAAGGATGGTGTTGATTACGCGACGATACATGTTGGAGTTACTAAAGAAGTTGTGGAAAAGATGAAAAGGGTTAAGAGAACTGTTGGCATGGTTTCGAGAGGAGGAACTTTCTTAGCGGCTTGGATGATTCACTGGGAGAGTGAGAACCCTTTCTATAAGGACTATGATTATCTCTTGGAACTTGCTAAGGAATACGACGTGGTCTTGAGCCTGGGCGATGGCCTGAGGCCAGGGGGACTCCCGGACGCTGGGGATGAGCTTCAAATGAGTGAGCTCTTTACCTTGGGGCGCTTGGTGAGAAGGGCAAGAGAGTTTGGAGTTCAAACTATGGTTGAGGGGCCCGGACACGTGCCAATAGACCAAATTCCAATGCAGATAAAAATAGCGAAGGTCGCAACTGATAACGCTCCATTCTACGTCCTTGGTCCCTTGGTAACGGACATTTTTCCGGGCTACGACCATATAGCTGGAGCCATTGGAGGGGCAATAGCCGCTTTGAATGGGGCGGACTTTCTCTGTTATGTCACACCGGCGGAGCACTTAGGTTTGCCTGATAGAGAACACGTGCGTCTTGGGGTAATAGCAACAAAGCTTGCTGCCCATGCTGTGAACCTAACACGCTTCGAGGAGGAGTGGAGGAGGGACTACACCATGAGCCTGGCGAGAGGTTCTCTGGACTGGGAGAAGCAATTTAAGTTTGCAGTGGACAAAGAACGCTTTGATGAGATAAGAAAAAATAGACCGACTTCTACAGAAGCCTGCTCAATGTGCGGGGAGCTGTGTGCGATACGCCTCATAAATGACATGCTTAGGAAAAAGGGTGAAGCTGATGAAGCTTATCTATAGGGGAAAGACAAAAGACGTTTATGAAGATGGCGAGTTTTTGATTTTTTACTTTAAAGACAGCATCTTGGGCTTTGGCGAAAAGGAAGATACCGGTGGAAATGAGGTAATTGGAGGAAGAAAAGGCAAAGGAAGTGTAGTTTTGAAACAAACAGAGTTTTTCTTCAAATTGTTGGAAAAGAGGGGTGTAAAAACTCACTTTGTCGAGAGGCTTGATGAAAGAAGGGCGAAGTTTTTAAAAGCCGAAAGGATACCCCTTGAGGTAATCTACCGCTACAAAGCTTATGGAAGTTTCTTAAGGCGCTACGGTGAATTAGTTAAGCCCCTCAGCGATTTAGACATTGTTGAATTTACACTAAAAAGCGATGCCTTAGGTGATCCTCTCATTTGTGAAGAGGTTACAGAAACGCTCGGCATTGCAACCAAGGAAGAGATTGAGGAGATGAAAAAAACAACAAGAAAAGTTGCTCAAATTTTGAAAGAATTTTTCAAAAGCAAAGGATTTGAGATAATCGACTTCAAGCTTGAGTTTGGGCGAAAAAACGACGAACTCTTGGTTATAGATGAGATAAGCGGTGATACTATTAGGGTGATGAAAGGGGGAAAGCTTCTAAAGCAAGAAGAGCTTTTGGGGGTGATTGAATGATCATCTCAACCATAGCCTCCCATTCGGCTTTGCAGATAATGATGGGAGCAAAGAAAGAAGGTTTCAAAACCCGTCTCTATGTTTCTCCAAAGAGGAAGAGCTTCTACTCTTCACTTCCAATAGTTGATGACCTTAGAGTCACCGCTAATATGGAAGAGATACTGAGTGATGACGGAATAATAGTCCCTCACGGCTCTTTTGTGGCTTATCTCGGTATTGATATGATAGAGAGTAGCAAAGCTAAGTTCTTTGGAAACAAGAGGTTTTTGAAGTGGGAAACAAAGTTTGAGCTTGTTGACAAGATTTTGCAAAAGGCTGATATTCCTCAAGTTGAAAGCTTTGATTTGGATGAGGTTAGAGGAGATGAGCTTTACTTCGTCAGAATTGAAGGTCCTAAAGGTGGGAGTGGACACTTCATAGCTTATGGGCACGAATTAGAGGGAAAGCTAAAAGATGTTAAGGAGAACTATAGAATTGAGCACTTTGTAGATGGTGTCTTCATTTACGTTCACTTCTTCTATTCGCCTATTTTAGAGAGGCTTGAGCTTTTCGGAGTTGATGAACGATTGGTTATAGCGGATGCAAACAAGAGAATGCCCTTCAAAGATTTGCCTTACACAATAGTTGGGAACAAATCCATAGCTTTGAGAGAATCCCTCCTGCCAGAGCTCTATGACTATGGCTTGGCTTTCGTTGAAGCAATGGAAAAGCTTGAGCCTCCCGGGGTTATAGGACCTTTTTCCTTGCATTTTGCTTATGATGGTGAGTTTAGATGCATAGGTTTTGCATCACGCATAGACGGTGGAAGTAATGCCAAGCACTGGTATTCCTCACTTTATTGGGGCGAGGAGATTATGATGGGTCAAAGGGTTGCCAAAGAGATTCGCTTAGCGTTAGATGAGAACCGCTTGGATGAGGTGATAACATGAGATACGTTGGGAGAATGGTTGGCGTTGGATTAAAAGAGGGTAAACCTTTCGCTTTCTATCGTGTTAGTTCTCGCTCTTTTCCCAATAGAACAGCAAAACTTAGGGGAGACGAAGTTGAGGTGATAAATATAACGGAGACAAACAATCCATATGTGAGCTACACAGCCGTGAAAATTTTCAAGGACTATGCAGTGGTTAGCAATGGCTCTCACACAACGTTCATTGCTCAAGCTTTGGAGTGGGAAAAGCCAAAAAAGGCCCTAATTCACATTTTGGATGCTATGGATTATGAGAGAGATACCTTGAATACGCCAAGGATTGGGGGAGTGATACAAAAGTATAAAGATAAGGCTTTTTTGGGCTTCGCTGGAAGGGATGAGCTTTGGGTGAAAAAAGTTGAGCTTGAGGAAGGAAGGGCATTTTTCACCGCTACATACAATGTTGAGGGCATTGAAACCCTGAGCTTAGACTTTGGCGATGAGGAGGAGCTGGCTGAGAGGGTTTTAAAATTAAAGTTCGCCCATCCAGTTTTGGCGGTTGGAGTCCTTGACTCTGGAGATGGGTTTAGGATAGGAATAAAAAACAAAAACTAAATGTTTTTTATTTTCTTTCTTAAATTTGCCATCTCTAAAGTAGCTAAAGCATATTCAAAACCTTTATTTGACTTTATTCCAGCTCTATCTAATCCTTGCAACCCATCATCAACGGTTATAACACCAAATATTACAGGAGTTTCGTAGGTTAAGTTTATATGGGCTACTCCTTTTGCAACTTCATTGGCAACCAAATCGAAGTGATACGTTTCTCCTTTAACGACAGCTCCTAACGCTAAAATCGCATCGTATTTCTCTTTTTTTGCTAGTTCTTTTGTGATAAATGGGATTTCAAATGCTCCAGGAACCTTAAAGATGTCTAAATCTTTGACACCATGTCTCTTAAGACAGTCCAATGCTCCATCTAAAAGCTCCTTAGTCAGCAAATCATTAAATCTGCTTACAACTATACCTATTTTCAAGCCTTCGCCCTTATATTCACCTTCATAAATCATTCTTTTCCCTCCAAAAGCGATTTTAAATTATGTCCAAGCTTGAGCATCTTAACCTCTAAATAAGATCTGTTAATCTCGTTAACTTCTCCAAAAATCGGAATAACTTCAACAACCTCTATTCCAAACTCTTCCAAAGCTTTAATCTTCTTTGGATTGTTTGTCAAAAGCTTAACTTTTGAGACTCCTAAAGCTTTGAGCAGTTGGCAGGCAACACTGAAATCCCTCTCATCTTCATTAAAGCCAAGCATTTTATTCGCTTCAACCGTGTCAAATCCCCTATCCTGGAGTTCGTAGGCTTTGATTTTATTCTTTAGACCAATGCCTCTCCCTTCTTGCCTTAGATAGAGCAAAATTCCTCCTTCCTGAGCTATCATTTTTAGAGCATTTGCTAATTGGCTTCCACACTGACCTCCTCCCGCCGTGAAGGGCGAGGGTTCCAACGAGTTAACCCCTCGCCAACGGCGGAAAGGTTTGAGGGGTCTCATTTAGACCCAAGTTAAAGCGGGTCTT
>LGET01000114.1 GCA_001507935.1 Thermococcales archaeon 44_46 | reverse complement strand
TTCGCTTTGAGCGAGCTTGATAGAATGGGTTCCCAGCTGGGACTTCCTAGGAACATAAGAGAAATTGCGGCGGTTTTGTACAGAAAGGCCGTCATTAACAAGCTAGTTAGAGGAAGATCCATAGAGGGAATGGTTTCCGCTTGTCTTTACGCAGCGTGTAGGATTGCAAATGCACCAAGGACCTTGGACGAGATAGAGGACGTATCGAAAGTTGATAAAAAGGAGATTGGGAGAAGTTACAGGTATCTGGCTAGGGAGCTCAATCTTCGACTAAAACCAACCAGCCCTATTGATTACGTTATAAGATTTGGAGATCAGCTCGGGATAAGTGAAAAGACAAAAAGAAGGGCGGTAAAGATACTAAATCAGGCAATTGAAAAAGGTCTTACAAGTGGGAAAGGTCCGACAGGAATAGCTGCAGCTGCTATTTACATAGCGAGCCTTCTTGAAGGGGAGAAAATGACCCAAAGAGAAGTGGCTGAGGTTGCGAGAGTGACAGAAGTTACGGTAAGGAACAGGTATAAAGAACTTGTGGACAAACTTAATATACGCATCCCCACTTAAACAAGTCGGGGAAGAAATGAAAATAGGAATACTTAGCGATACTCACTACCCTGACAAAACTTCCTATCTTCCCGATTTAATTTTTGATGTTTTTAGGGAAGAAGGGGTGGAGCTAATAATCCACGCTGGGGATTTGACATCCCCTGAGCTTTTTGATATTTTTAGAGAAATAGCGCCAGTAGTTATCGTTAGGGGAAACTTAGACAAGCCAATTTTTCCAGAGGAGAAGGTTTTAGAAATCGAAGGTCTGAAAGTGGGCATCATCCACGGCCATCAATTTCTCAGCTTGGATGAGCAAGGTCTCAAATACAAAGCCCTTGATATGGGAGTTGATTTGTTAATTTTTGGTCATACCCATAGGTTCTTCTACAAAAGCTATGAGTATATGGGTAAAAAAGTGCATCTCCTTAATCCCGGCTCCCCAACGGTTCCAAGAATGAGTGATCCAACTTTTCTCGTTGGCAAGATAACGGGTGAACGTTTCAAATTTGATATCTACAAGCCGTGGGAAACACAGTGGAAATACCCATAATAGAAAAGACAAAAAAGGGAAAGGCTTTCAAGCCTTAATTGCAAGCTTAATGTCCTCGGCCTTGACGGTCTTTCTGCCAGCGTGTCTAGCGAATTCAACAGCCTTCTTTCCGAGCTCGACTGCGTATTCTTCGAGGTACTTGGCGAGTATCTTGGCAGCCTCTTCACTAACTCTCTCGGCACCAGCCTTTCTAATCAATCTGTCAATTGGGGCAATTGGCAACTCAGCCATTCACAACACCTCCTTGGGAAATTCTTCATTCTTATTTTTTGAATTAAAGATATATAAACCTTTCGATAAAAGCGGCCATTTTCACCCTTTTCATCCCCCATTTTCTTATAAATAAATAGGAACTATTTAAGGGAGAGGTGAGATACCCCATCTCTGGAAAATGTTTTCCTATATAGACAATCAGCGAAATTTAAGGTCTTACCCAGGTAGGGAAAGTTGTGCATAAGAGCACTCACAAAGATTTTTTGCTCACCTATTGGAAGACCTAATTTATTTTAATTTCTCGATTGACAAAAGACGTACCTTCACTTTTTGATACACCATCTCTTTGCCACTTATTAATTAGCCCATCCATAAGAAATATAAAGACCTAGTACCAAAAAATAACTTAGTCAAGAATGTTTTTGGGGTGAAAAGTATGGGACTGTTTGACAAGATTATCAAAAAAGAAGAAACAAAGAAGGAACTTGGAACGGGAAGAAAGAGAGATGTCAGACGTGAAATTGATGTCGTCCCTCTGGAAGAGGATGTTATAGCGAAAACGATTGGTGAGCCGGAGATTAGATATGTCAAGAAGATTGTTGTTACTAGTTACAGCGATTTGGAAAAGATTTCTGAAGAAATACAGGCAGGTAACATTATTATCGCCGATTTAACACCGTTGGAATCAAAACCTGAAGTGCTTGCAAAGGTTGTTGAGCAGATAAAGGGGATTACCCAAGCCCTTGGTGGAGAGACGGCAAAAATAGCAAAGCATGAGATTAAGATTCTCATTACTCCTTCAGACATTAAAATATACAAAGGTTGAAAGGCTTCTTTAACCTTTATAAATCCTCTATTCTTTTTGATCTTGGTGAGTTGAAATGAGCGAGATACATGAGGTTAGGCTTGGTGACTGCCCAGTATGTGGGGGAAAGAACACTCTGAAGGCTCTTAATCACATTCATGAAATTCCATATTTTGGTAAGGTGATGGAGTCTACGATAATATGCGAGAAGTGCGGGTATCGAAATGCCGATGTAATGATACTCGAAGAGAAAGAGCCCAAACTTTACAGTATCAAGGTAGAAGAAGAAAAAGATCTCTTTACAAGGGTTGTAAGGAGCAAAAGTGGGACTATTGAGCTTGAAGAGATCGGGGTTAAAATAGAGCCTGGGCCAGCGAGTCAGGGGTTTGTAACGAATATAGAAGGTGTCCTCGAGAGGACTAGGGAAACTCTGCTAATGGCCAGGAACTTTAAGACCCAGGAAAATGACGAGGAAAGTGTAAAAAAGATTGATGAACTCCTCTCATATATTGAGGAAGTGAAAGAGGGCAAAAAACCCCTAACAGTAAAAATCATGGATCCCTTTGGGAACAGTGCATTAATAGGGGAGAAAGTCAAGAGCAGACTTCTCACAAAAGAAGAAATCAAAAAACTCAGCACAGGGCCTTACGTAGTATATTACCCTGAAGAAGAAACCGAATGAAGGCTAGATAAAGTGAACTTCTCTCACGGTGAGGTCTTCGAGAAGAGTTTTAACCCATGGCTTCCTTGTCCTGCTTGAAAGATGAATTATTCCCTCTACGTGAATGCCATAAAGCTCCTTCATTTTTTCTCTTGTAAGGGGTTCTCTAAAAAGAAACGGCTTTTCTATGGTAAAGGCATAGCCGTATTCTTTTATATATTGTTTAAGCCATTTTTTGCCCTCTTCTTCGCCATAGACAAAACTAAGCCCACTGGTATCCTTCGTTAACTCCCACAGTGTTTCAAAATCGGCTTTAATAACTTCCCCGACTTCAAACCCTCCAACAATGCTCCCCCTTTTAGTTAAAACTTGTTCCTCACTAAGGCCGAGTTTTCCCAGAGTTCTTCTTAAGAAGCTTAGGTCTCCTCTTGCGATATAGAGAAAAACAGTATCCCCTTCCCTAAAAACAGGGGCTTTTCTTATTTCATGATACTTAAGCCCCCTGAATATCAGCTCTCCATAAACCTGATGGAGGGCTATTACATGCTTCACACTCTCACCGAGTCAAAAAATCCAGAAGGGAGTTATAAATATTTGGTTCTTAAGGATGCTCTTATTATGTCGCTCACAACTCCAGAGGCAGTCTCTTTTATCCCTGCCCCAGCTCCCCTAATAACTAACTCCCCTAATAAATCGCTCTCTATCAAAGCAACGTTTGAAGTACCTTTAACGGCTAGGGGACTGTTCATGGGTAATCTTCTGGGCTTTATCTCCACTTTCCCATCTTCCACAAGGGCAACAAGCCTTGTAGCAACTCCTTTTTTGAAGTTCTCCTTGATTTTCTCCTCCGATATTCCCTCTATACCTTCTATGTAAGCTTTTTTGAAATCAAAGGGGTAAAAGGCTATGTTGTGCAGAATGACCCCCTTATAACCTGCATCAATTCCTTTGAGATCATTTGATGGATCTCTTTCTGCTATTCCAAGCTCTTGGGCTTTTTTAAGGGCTTCTTCAAAGCTCATGCCTTCTTCTACTGCATTTAGGATAAACGTTGTTGTGCCGTTGAGCACTCCCCAAATCCTTTCTATAGAATCAGCGAGTAGAGCACTCCTAAGGAGGTGTATTATAGGTGTCCCCGCCATTACTGTAGCCTCAAAAAGGTAAGGCACATCTTTTTCAGACGAGACCTTGAGGAGTTCTCTATAACTAAAAACCACAGGTGGTTTGTTTGAGGTTACAACGGACTTTCCATTCTTTAAAGCCTCCAAATGCCATTTTGCTGCGTTTTTGTCGTTGGTAACGTCAACCACCACATCGCTGTCGATTTCTTCAACAACCTCAGAAGCTCCCAACTCATAAACCTCATACTCATTTCCCCAGAATTTAAGCGAACCAAAACTTTCCTTAGTTTCCAAAGCCTCTTTTAGGTCTATCCCGTTGGGATCCCATATTGTGGCGGTAGAATCGGTAATGCTCACTACCTTGATCTCGAGGTTGTATTTCTGTTTGAAATACTGATGCTTGTTGAGAAGTACCTCAGCAACCCCTTTTCCCACGTTTCCAAAACCAATAAGAGAAAGGGAAATTTCCTTCATGCCTTTTTCACTATTACCCTTATGAGGTCAATGTCTCTAATCAACCCTATTATTTCTCCTTCCCCTTTGACAACGGGTAGCTGCTCTATGTGTTCCCTTGTCATTATGTTTGCCACTTCATAAACGCTCATATGTGGGGTTGCAAGTTTTAGTTCGGTTGTCATAATTTCTTCTACTGGCTTTTTGGGAAGCTGAAGCTCTGCCTTTTCAAAGAGAAGCACGGGGTGGCTCTCCAATATCCACTCCTCCTCGCTGGAAGCTGCTAACTCCGCACTCTTCATGACTCTCACAATCTCGCTGTCTTTGAGGAGATCTGTCTCGTCGATGATGCCTATAAGGTTCCCTTCATCATCTATTACGGGCAAAGCCATGGAGTTTGAAAGTAGCAATGCCTTTAATGCCGCTTTTAAGGGCGTTCCTCTCCAGACAACGCTCACATATCTCTGGTAATAGGGTTCAATTTCTATCTCCTTCATTTTTTCGTTCTTGGAGAGGTACCTTCTTATTATATCTCCCACTGTTAGAATACCCACAACCCGGTTTTGATCATCCACTACAACAACACGCCTGTAGTCGTATTCAAGCATCAGCTTAACGGCCTTTTTCAAGGTATCATTGGGATATACGGTGGGAACATCTCTCTTAACGAGCATTGCGAGTTGATCCTCATCAGGGTGCAAAAGAACACTTTTTATGCTAACTATACCAACAAGCTCCTTTGTGCCTGTTTTAACTACCGGAAAAGACCTAACTCTATGTTTTTTGAAAAGATCGAGTGCGTAATTCCTCGTTGCCGGAAGTTCAATTACCACTGGGTCTGGAGTCATGAGGCTTTTAACTTTCATTTTTCATCACCGCTTTTATGTAGGAAGCCTTTTCACTATTTAAGTTTTTCACTTGAAGAAGTGTATTTAAACTTTGCACCTCTGAAGGCGGAGATTGTGATTTCTGCGTTACCGGGGCGTGTTTAGTTTCACCCCCTGTTATTTAAACAGTATTTGACTCTGAGGAGGATTTTCAGACCATAACACATTACCCCAAGCA
>LGET01000113.1 GCA_001507935.1 Thermococcales archaeon 44_46 | reverse complement strand
AGTTATAACTTATAACTACTCCCTCGCATGTTTGAGAATGTGATAGGCTTCTTTTTTGATAATTTCAAGGGCTGTTTTCACTGCGTTTAAGCTTCCAGGCAGACAGAAGACGACTTTACTCTCCTTGTCCCTTGTTATTCCGGCTGTTGCCCTACTTAGAACCGCAGCGGTTCCAACTTCCTCGTAGCTTTTTAGTCTAAATATTTCCCCAAAGCCAACAAGCTCTTTATCGAAGAGGGGTCTTAAAGCTTCAATCGTCACGTCTCTCCTTGTGATTCCGGTTCCTCCAGTGGTGATTACAACATCCGCCTTTTCGAGGGCTTCGATTACAGCCTTTATTATCTTGAGCTTTTCATCCGGCACAACTGCATAATAGACGTTTTCATTTCCTTCCTTTTTCAGCTCCTCAATGATATAATAACCGCTTAGATCTTCCCTCTTTCCGCGGCTTGCGGTGTCGCTGACGGTTATAACGGCGAACTTGAACTTTTTGGGTGCTTTGGCTTTGTGCTCTTCAACTCCCATTTTACACCACCATTTAACATTCGGCTAAGAGGTTAATAACTTTTTTCAAACCACCTATCAAGATCAAGAAAATCTCGCTTTTGGAGAGGCTTTAAATTTCAATATTCCTGAGAATTGATAACCTATTTCCTCTTAGATGAAAATTCATCTATGGCAAGTCCTTCATGTTGTTGAATTAGTTTTAATGTGGTTTTTCCTATTCTCCGCAACTAAAGGAATTACTTAAAGAATTATAGTTCTGTCAAAAATAGTTAAAAAGAGTGAAAATTAACTAAAGCTTGCGAATCCAATCTCATAGAGTTGCCTCAGCATGCGGAGGACTTTTTTAGCCATGTGCTTAAAGCGGAAGTTGTCCTTGTAAGTTTCCCACTCTTTGAGTATGGCAACAATCATATCACTACTGAGCTTATCAATCTCGTCTGGTAATTTAATCTCGATTTTGTTTTCATTTCTATCGAGCTTTATGGTGACCTGTTCGTTCATACAAAGCTTTAAAACCTCCTTCAATGGCTTTTCAAGCTTCTTCCTGTTCCCGTGGAACTTTGGAAGGACTTTCATGAGAAGTGCCAAGTCAAAGATTTCATCGTCATTCTCAAATTTGACTATTTCTCTTTCTTGGCTTTCTTTGGCATTTTTGAAGAACAAAGCTATTTCGTCGACTACTCTATATCCAAAGTGGAGGTCGTAAGGCTCGAGAGCTTTGTTTAATTCAATGAGGATTTGCCAGTACTCAGTACCCTTCAGTTTTTTGACAGCCTCGTTTATTTCATCTTTCGAGCGGGCAAGGAACTGGTCATCTTTGCCACGAAGATCCTCCAGAATGGCCTCTCTTAACGGCACCACAAGCCCATAGGCCGATCCATCATCCGCATTTTCTTCTGGAGGATACTTCTCAAGCTCCACCTCGTGAAACTCTATCGTGAAAGCCCTGTCGAGGACTTTTGGGCTGAAGGCGTATGTTGTCTCATCCATGTTGACAGTTCCAACGATGTAGAGGTTCGGGGGAAGTTTAAGCTCTTTGGGGATTTCCAGGAACTTTTCAACCTCATCACTGTCGTGTAGGGGTATTCCCTCCTTAGTGAAGCCTTTTTCGTCTCTCCCACTCTCAAGAACACTTAGGAAGTCGGCGAAATAGTACTCCACGTGGGCAAGGTTCATCTCGTCAAGCAGGACGAAGTAGGGCATGGCACCCCTCCCGTTCTTCTCGTAGTCTTCCTTGGCTTTTAGAATGAACTCAAGTAGCTTGGTCTTGTGATATTCGCCGGTTAATGGGTTGTAGTACCCAAGCAGCTGCTTTGAGTCCCTCCAATCCGGGCGAACCGGGAGGAAGAGGAAATTTTTCTTTTCAGGGTCGAGAAGCTCTGCCAGTTCCTGGACAATTTTCGTTTTGCCAGTCCCCGTGAGGCCTGAAAGGATAACGAAGCCCTTGGTCTTGAGGGCGGTGTAGAACTGGGAAACTAGATGCTCTGGGTAGAGATAGCCTTTTGAAGCGAAATACTGTTTTAGTGTAACTGATTCACTTTGTCCTTTCTTTGCAAAATAAAATACTACCTCACTCATGTCATCAACACTAGCTTCCTCGACAGCAATATTTAAAGCACTAAGGAACCTTAGGTATTCCTCGGTAACTTTTTTAAGTTTCTTTTTGGAGTATTTTTGAACGTCCCAGAACTTATTCAGTTCTAATCTCTCAATAATTTCTCCGCTCATTATATGACTGTGAATGGGAAAGAATACCTTTGGATTAAAAACAAAAATCCATGAGCTTAGTGTAGATACTTTGGTGTGGGGAGCTTCCATTACTTTGAGAATTAGCTGTAGAATCTCGCTATTCATCTCAACTTCTTTTATGTCATCGATTTCTTCCACAACCTGCATTAGTTCCTGAAAATCTGGCCTAGACAAAATGTCACGTGCCACCTCACCTGAAGCTTTTGCACTTCCCCACAACCATAATACCTCCACACCCAACAACTCATGAACTTTATTGACAGTATTCAGAAGTTCTTTAAACTCTTCTTCTGTAATTGAGTCTCCTTTCTTTGCCAATTCCTTTATTCTCTGAAGATATCCCCTAAATTCTTTCTCTTTTAAGACCCACTCATCGTTATGGGTCGCTTTAAGTTGTTTTAGTAGCGATGCCAGCTTCTCTGACAGATTTTTTGTTTGTACTTTAACCTGAAGCCACCAGCCAAAATGGTCTATGATAACATAGTTGATGTCCTGATGATCACATTCTTCTTCAAAAATGCTCTTTAGCTCTTTAAGGCGGGAAAGAACTTCTGAATATTTCATTGGCTTTCTCCACCCAAGTTCCTGGAAGTACCATTCAACAGTATTATTCCACGGGCTAAAGTGAGTTGGATAATAAAAAGCTAAAGCTTCAGATACAAGCCCCTTCCCAACGCCTTTTATTTCTTCCCACTTCTCAAAGCGTTCATCGATATCCTTTAAAATTTCTTCTGGGTCAGTTTCGACGATTTCTTTCAGGAAATTCTCCCAGAGCTGTTTTAGTTCGGATGTATCCTTAATGTGAAATCTAATAGCATTTCTCCCGGAATGCAGATAACTAATAGCCTTTTTCAGAAGTTCATAGTTACCAGTTCTCTTAATTTTATCAAGAGTCTCTCTAAATTCCTTAATGTTTTTATCGGCCCATTCATTTTTTGCCACTTCAAGCTCTGTACGACAATACTCTCTAATTAACTCTCGAAGTTTATTTTGGTTTATCATCCTTTCACCTCCGGTATCATAGACAAATACCCGATTCCCTCAAGTTTAACACCATTCTTGTCCAATAATCTATCTAAATCAAACTTCCCTTCACATCTTTCTAAATCTCCAATACATCTTTTGTTAGTCCCAAAAAACACGCTTTTGTTTCCCGGATATAACACTACAGCAAACTTGGCATTTAGAGCGTCTTTATATGTGTGCATCTTGTAGATGTCTTCAAGCTTTGCCCATCTCTGAAGAGTGGGCTCTCTTTCCATTCCTTTGTCTTCATCTGCGAATTTATTAATATCAACAACATCGAACTTGAATTTTGCGTCGAAAACTCCTAGAAGGCTCATCTTCTGCTCTGATGGATCCCTGGCAAATAATGAAAAATCAGGTCTAAGCGAGACAGAGTAACTCCACTTTTTAGGAGTTAACTTTTTGTTATAATAAATCCTCCAACCATTGTTGAATTCAGCATAGACTTCTTCCTTGCTATCGCTCTCGTGAAGTTCTCCTGTCGGTTCAATTACTAATCTCAAACCCTTCCATCCAAGTATACTTTCAAGTTCCTCTACAAGCTTGAAAAAGCACCAGTACTCATAGAGCTTGGCAATATCCTTGTTATCTATGGCTTTTTGCATTTCACCAAAAAATGGTGAATAACTTCTGAATTCTTGCCAGAGCTGGAGCAAATCTCTGTACCCTTCACGTTTAAGGAGCACTTGAGAGGTGTATGGAAAAATCACCATTTCGCCCACATCATCAAAAATATCACGTGTGGCATAGTATTCTAGCTCACCAAGGACAAAGCTTAATTTGGAAATTATGTTCTCTCTTTGTTCCGCTGTTAAAGATGACGACGTTAGAAGTGAATTAATAACTCTCTCATTCCATGTTATCAGATCATTGAGAAAGCGCTTGGCAAATCTATTCTCATGAGTGTCAAAGCTTTCGTACTTGACTTTCTGAATAACTCTGGTAGGAACATGGTTGTTTAGGTATCTTGCAATTGCAATAGAAGAAGCTTCTGCTTTTACCAAGTATTTAGGATGAGTAATGATTGAAATTAGAGTATCCTCACCAACTTCACTTACTTCCCAGAAGTCCAGCCAGTCCTCCCTCTCAAAAAGTTTTCTGTGAGGACGTCTTGTGATTTCTTCATAGGCCGAAATTATTCTCCCTTTATTGTTTATGAGAAAGTGGTATGCAAAGAGCTCACTTATAGGCTCTTCGGATTCTTCAACTTCAAATGCCGTAGGGGCACTGATCGAGAAAGGGAGAGAAATTGATTTCTCCGTTATATATTCGACCAACGCTTTATATAGCCTTCTATGCTTTCCTACAATGTCTTCTCTGTCTTTATAAATTTTTTCAACTTTCTCTGAGAGTACTTCAAAGTTTTCAAATTTAAGAGAGATTGGTTTGATACCTTCTAGAATCTCGATATTAGTCTTACCAATATAGTTCTTGAACTGAAATGTTGCTATGTATGTATTATCATCAATCTTCTCTGCATCAAGGTTCTCATTCCCTATCCTCAATGTGAACGCCTTTTCTCCAATAATCCTGTATTCCTGCCATTCAAAGAGATACAGTGTTCCATTATCTTCTATCATGCATTCCTTCTCTTTTTTATTTTTTAATATGGCTTGTAGACGATATTTTTCTTCTCTGTCAAGCAGCACTTCATTCTTATTTTCTTCCATTTTGTATATCCCCTCCAATTTGTGTATTGACTTCATCAAATATCCTCTTCACACTTCTCCAGTAGATCAAATGTTCCTCATTTCGTATTTTCTCCCCATTCACGAGATAGGCACCCTTTGGTGTCTGCAAGATTAGGCCCTGTTCCAGAAGCTCCTTAATAGTATCATCCAAGGATTTCCATGGCTTAATTATGTTGGAAAACATCTCTCTATCAACATAGTACAGCTCTCCCAAAAATCCCTCAAGATCCTCCCTAGTAACTCCCTCTTCCCTTCCCATAACATGCTGAATGTAGTAGATGATGTTAAGGAGTAAAAATCTCCTTCTTCCCGCTCTTAGCCAGTCCTCCCAGTGTTCTGGATGTTTCTCTGGATGAAGCACAGTATCTTTTATGTATTCAAAAACACGATTTGGATCTCTTTCAGGAGCCCGTTCTGCCTACCAGTAAAGTGCGTGTAGGGCGTTAATTTCGTAACGGGTAGGCTTCCAGCCTCCCGTCTTCATCGGAGGGCTTTCGG
>LGET01000112.1 GCA_001507935.1 Thermococcales archaeon 44_46 | reverse complement strand
TTGCTTAGGCCGGGAAGGTTCGACAGGCTTATCCTCGTTCCAGCACCTGACGAAAAGGCAAGGCTTGAGATTCTTAAGGTTCACACGAGGAGGGTACCTCTTGCAAGGGATGTTAGCTTAGAAGAGCTTGCAAAGAAAACCGAAGGCTACAGCGGTGCAGATTTGGCTGCACTTGTTAGAGAAGCAGCCCTAATTGCCCTTAGAAGGGCCGTTTCTATAACCCCGAAGGAGCTCATAGAAGAGCAGGCAGAGGAGTTCCTCGAAAAACTCCGCGTTTCAAAGAGGGATTTTGAAGAGGCAATGAAGAAGGTCAGGCCAAGTATAACAAGGTATATGCTTGATTATTACAAGCAATTTGAGGAGAGCAGGAAAGCTACTGGAGGAGGAGAACGTAAAGAGGTTGACTACTTCACCCTTTGACCTTTCATTTTTAGAAAAGATTTTATAGAAAAAACGCCATTTTTTATCTAGGCAAAAAGTGGAGGGAGACTAAGATGGTGAAAATTAAGGCATCAAAGCTTAGGGATATGGAGATTATAACTGACACTGGAATAAGACTTGGATGGCTTTATGATTTGAGCTTCGACGAGGAAACTGGAGAAATTCTGGTAATTGTTGCCGAGCCAGATGAAGATTTAGACACTAGTGAGTTTGTTACCGATCACGAGGGTCTTCTCCTTATACCTATGAACGCCGTTAAGAGCATCGGAGAATTCATAGTTGTAGACCACAACAAACTTGCAGTCAAATCAAAGATTAGGAGGCTTTCGACAATAAAGGAGAAACTTCAAGGGCCTTGACCTTCTCTACCTCCTCTAATTTTAAGAATCACCGGTGATTGCATGGAGATTAAGCGCTGGGGCGTTTGGATATCTGCTTTTGTCTTCATGATTTTATTTCTGACCTCCTCCCGTCGTTGGCGAGGGGTTAACTCGTTGGAACCCTCGCCGTTCACGGCGGGAAGGAGGTCAGCTTTGAGATTTCTGCTCCGATAATAGCTGCATTTTCCGTGTGGAAGTTAGCGAGCAGTTATGGAACAAAAGAGTTTGAAATCCTCAGTAGATACTTTTTTGTTGTAGTGCAACTCTTTGTATATTCTTCTCTGGCTGCAATGCTTTACTATTGGCTCAAAAAGTAAGAGAGACTTTGAAATATTGAAGTTGGGAACAGGTGTGTGGGAAAAAGGTTTATAAGGCTGTAAAGGAAACTTTACGTAAAGGAAACTTTACATGGTGAGGAAGATGAGCAAGCTTGTACACCTTCTACCGCTGGTTGGTATTATGGCAATGGGATGGATAATGGGTTGGGCACTCCCAGAGGGAAAAGTTGAAGTATCCGTGGTGGTTTTTGTGCTAGGAGCGTTTTTCATTTATGGCTATTATTCAGTCCTTGAAAAGAGAGGTCATGTCTTTGAGGACGAGCGTACAAAAAGGATAAGCGAAATTGCCGCAGTAAGAACCATTCAAATTGTAGAGGTAGCTTTGGCTATCGCTATGATAGTTCTTACAGAAAAGCTGAGTGATCCGAAGTTTGCGGGGGCTTTTGCTGCCATAGGACTCACACTTGCTGGGGTGCTTTTCCTACACCTCATTCTAAGGCATTATTACGCAAGGGTGATGTGAATGAACGAATTGCTCATCGTTGCAGTTATCTCCCTTATTGGTGGAGCTCTTCTTGGAACTTTGATGACGAGAATTATGCTTCGAGAAATAGGGCTTCCCGCCGATGAAAGAGCGAAGGAAATAGATAAAAGGACTGCACTTAAAGCTTTGGAGCTCGTTATGATTGTGGACATCATTTTATTATTTTATCATTGGTTTGTTACAAAAAACAGCGATGCTAGGGACACAGCTTTGATAATCTTCATGGCGATATTCTTTAGCATCTGGATCTTTAGAGCATACTACGCTAGGAGGATGTGAGCATGAAGAACCGTCTCCGCGAGTTCAGGGAAGAGAGAGGACTAACGCAAGAGGAGCTTGCCAAAGCCCTTGGCGTCACGAGGCAGACTATAATAGCCATCGAAAAGGGCAGGTACGACCCCTCCCTTAGGCTCGCGTTCAAAATCGCTAAGTTTTTTAACGTTAAGATTGAAGACATTTTCATCTACGAGGGTGGTAAAAATGAGGATAAGTGAAAAGGTTGCCGGCGGAGTGCTCTATGCCCTTGGAGTAATACTTGCAATTTTGAGACCTCCCATGGATAGGGCCGCATGCACGGTGCTTCCGGGTGGGGAAGTCTGCGAAGCTATTAACCCGTTCTTCTTTGTACTCGAAATCGGGCTGGTAATTCTCGGCACCCTCTTGGTCGCCCTCGGCTACCCATTCAAAAACGCCCGCCAGCTTAATGGGTGGCTTGGAGTGGCGAGCGGGCTTGGAATAGCTTTCGTTGGAGGCTATGCCGGGCTGAAGGAGATGGTTATTTTCGGGGCGGCACTTGCGACTCTGGGGATAATCATCTACAAGCTGGGGGGAGCCCGATGAAGGCAGTTCTCGTAGAAAACCTTGAGAAGGACTACGGAAAAGTCAAAGCTCTCAAAGGAATAAGCTTTGAGATTAAGGAAGGAGAGATCTTCGGCCTCATCGGCCCGAATGGCGCAGGTAAGAGCACGACGCTCAAGATCCTGGCAACTTTGTTGACCCCAACGGGAGGGAGGGCTGAAGTTTTTGGCCACGATGTAGTTAAAGAGGGGGATGAAGTAAGGAAGCTCATAAGCTACCTTCCGGAGGAAGCCGGGGCTTATAAGAACCTCAAGGGGATTGAGTACCTCCAGTTTATGGCCAAGCTTTATGCTAAAACGGGAAAGAGTTATGAAAAGATGCTCGAGCTTGGTGTAAAGCTTAGCGGTCTTGGAGATAGGCTGAACGACAAAATATCCACCTACTCAAAGGGTATGACGAGAAAGCTTTTGCTTGCGAGAGCTTTGATGGTTGAGCCCAAGCTTGCTATTCTGGATGAGCCGGCAAGCGGACTGGACATAATAAACGCGTATTCCATAAGGCAGACGATAAAACAGTTCGCAAGAGAAAAGGGAATAACATTTCTAGTTTCAAGCCACAATATGCTCGAAGTGGAGTTTCTCTGTGATAGGGTTGCTCTGATAAACCGCGGCATGATAGTTGAAATAGGCACTCCAAAGGAGCTGAAAGAAAAATACGAGGCGGAAAACCTCGAAGAAGTCTTTATGTCCATAATCGGGGGCAAACAAGCAGTGGAGGTGTTTGAATGAGTGACTTCTGGATACTTGTAATGAAAGAGCTCAAAGACCTTCTGAGGGATAAGGGGCTTATATTTGGCATAATAATAGTTCCCCTGATCATATATCCCGCCTTGGGGCAGATGATGCAGGTAGGTTTTGAACAGGCTCAAGAGGAAACTAAGGTTGTATTGGTGAACCTTGATGAGGGTCAATACGGCGATCTGCTGATCAAAGCTTTAGAAACTGCCCCTAATGTGACTCTAACCAAGATAGATGCCTTGAGCATTGATGAAGCCCTCCAGAAAGCTCAAGAAGAGAACTACAACATGATCGTAATAATCCCGCAGAACTTTTCAAGGGCCATAGAGAACAACCAAAAGGCTCAAGTCGAGGTGTACGGCACAATCAGAGGAATAAGCGGAGGCATGAGGGAAGCGGTAAGCGAAGGTAGAATAAACGCTGTGCTGACAGTTCTCAACGAGTATCTCGCGAAGCTAAAGATACAGCAGAACATGGAAGGCGACCCTGAGGCTATTTTGAAACCAATAGACGCAAAGAGCTTCACCGTAATTAAAGGACGCATTGTTGCCGTTCCACCTTCCTTGGTAGCGAACCTCATAACGTCCCAGTCTTTTTCTATGCCTATCGTGATATTCATAATGATAATATTGGTTGCCCAAATGTCAGCCGGGAGTATGGCTATGGAAAAGGAGAACAAAACCCTCGAAACCCTCCTAACTCTGCCCGTGAAAAGAATAACTATTGTAGCTGGAAAGATGGTAGGGACGGCTGTAATAGGTATAATAGCAGCAATAGCTTATATGATCGGTATGAGGAACTACCTCGGAAGCTTGACTTCCTCTGCTCAGGTCGGAATCACCCTTGAAGAGCTTGGACTAACGGTTACCCCACAAGGCGCGGCACTTTTTGTGCTTATAATGTTCCTGGCGATGATATTCGCCCTGAGCTTTGCAATGCTGCTTGCGGTTTTTGCCGAGGATACAAAGAGCGCAAATACTGTAGTAAGTGCAGGAATAATGCCGCTGACGTTTCCTACGTTCATCCTCATGTTCGCAGACCTGGAAACTCTGCCTCTGGCAATCAAGTATTTTTTGCTAGCAATCCCCTTCAGCCACCCGATATTGGCTTCCAGGGCAATGCTTATGGGGGAATATTCCACTATGTATGCCAGTGCAGTTTACCTAGGAGTCCTATCGGTGCTGATGTTGCTTATAACTGCAAGGTTCTTTACAACAGAAAAGCTCCTCACAGCAAAGCTGAGACTTAGAAGAAGGGGGTGATTTCCCCTTTAAATCAACCCCGAGAGCTGGAAGAGCTTAAAGATTCCGAGTGCTAAGACTATACTGATTGTTGGCGTGGCAACCCACCCAAACACTATTTCCCCTACAACTTTTTTCCCCACTTTTCTTCCTGTTGCAAGCCCTACCCCGATGACTCCCCCAACTATGGCTTGACTTGAGCTAACAGGGAGTCCAAACATGTTTGCTAGGCTAACAGCTATGGCAGACCCGAATTGAGCCGAGAAAGCGGACAATGGGCCAAGAGATGTGATCTTTTTTCCCACGGTGTACATCACAGCGTAGCTGAAAGTTAAGGAGCCAATGGCCAGGCTTATAGCCCCAAACATCCCGGCGGCTTTCGGACTAAAGAAGCCCGCCCCAACGAGAAGACCCGTTGCATTTGCCACTTCATTTGCCCCAAAGTTAAATGCCATGTATGATCCTCCAAGGACAGCAAGCCACTTGTAAAGAAGCTCAATTCTCCCAAAGCTCTTGATGTTATTCACCACTTGCCCATAAAACTTAAAGAGTATCAGAGCAAAAAGGGCTGCTAATATGGGAGAACACACCCAAGCTCCAGCTATTTTTATCAAAGTCCCCCAGTTTATCGGAGCTCTGATGGCTATTCCCACCCCGACTACTCCCCCAACTATCGCTTGAGTTGTTGATACGGGGAGCCCTTTTATTGTCGCTATTGTTACCCATATGCCAGCTGCAAGGAGGGCGATTATGGCAATATTGAGGGTAAGATACTCTGGAGGAATAATGCCCTTTCCTATCGTTTTCATTACCTTGTATCCCTTTAAGTAAGCTCCAAGCATGACAAAGATTGCTATAGTTAGTGTTGCCTGGCGGAAGCTTAACAACCCCGCCCCCACAGCTGTTCCCATTGCATTTGCACTGTCATTAGCCCCTATATTCCACGCTATGTAGAATGCAATTGCAACTGCTGCTATTATTGTCGCGTCCATTGCCTTCACCGTCTATATAGTCTATATAG
>LGET01000111.1 GCA_001507935.1 Thermococcales archaeon 44_46 | reverse complement strand
TTGCTCGGCTCTTCTAAACCGGCAATCATCCTTAAAGTGGTAGTCTTACCACAACCGCTCGGGCCGAGTAAAACCATGAATTCTCCATCTTTAATTTCTAAATTCATCTCTTTTACTGCTTGGAAGTCCCCAAATATTTTCCAAACATCTACAAGCCTCACACCAGCCATAGGAATCACCCCAGTATGAATTTTATTTCGGTACTTTCGTAATCTTCAATAACAGCAAACATTCCTCCAATTTTTACCACACTTTTTTCAGTCTCGAGGTGAATGTTGTTAACGGCTTCCTTAAAGGAGAGAGTGTATCCAACAACATTACCATAAAGGGTCTCAACTTTTCCAGTCTTGATGTTTTTTCCAACAATTTCTGCCGTTATTGTGTTTTTGTTGATGTGCCTCTTTACAAAATCTGCAGCATGAAACATGGCAAAGAACCGGATATCCTGAGGATTGCCTAAATACTCAGCCTCCAACGACGACTCCTTGAATATCTCTATTATAAGACTGTATTGTGAGAATATCACCTCTGGATAAGTTGCTTTAAAGCTCGGTGGAAGAGTTGGATTAAAGCTCACATTTTGGATCATAACCACTTCCCTTCCATCTGCCATGCCGATTAGATGATTCAGCTTGTAGAACTGCCTAACAAAGAGATTTCCTTTCCCTCTAAACTCCGAGAGATCTGGTATTCTGTCGATATAAAGGGATACTGTAACGCCCTTTTCGAGGGTTCTTAGCAAATCTCCTCTAATAGTTTCAAAAAATTCACTTTGAGTAACTACTATCACCTCATTTTTGGCAGAATATAAAGACTCCCTGAACATTTCAAGAGCCTCGTCAAAACTCCTGCTTCTCCATATTGCAGGTCTCTGTTCTTCTTTTTTCATGTTCTTAAGTTCAATTTCGAGCTTTTCCATTATGTCCTCAAGTTCTTTTTTAAACCTGAAAAATGCTATTCTTGGTGAGTAGGCGGCGTATATCTTTGGTGTTCCCTCAATTTCAGTCACAAATCCCCTAAGTTTTAAGGAGGATATTGTATCATAGGCCCTGTTGTACGGTATCCCGCTTTTTGCAGAGATTTCCTTAGCCGTACTGGGCCCATAAACTAGGAGAGTCCAGTAGGTAAGAATTTCGTATTTGGTAAATCCAATTTCACTCAATGCATGCGAAATTTCCGGAGGTATCTCCATATACTGTCACCTAAAAAGTATGTAAGGAGGAGGGTTTAAAAAGAATTTAGTAAATCAAGATACCTCTCGAGATGCTTTGTTATTATGAAGTTCTCTTTAACCCTTTCTTTGGCATTTTTGCCCATTTCCTGCGCTATGTCTTTGTGTTCAAGAAGATACAGAGTTTTTTCAACGGCTTCGTTGACATCCTTCACAAGGAATCCTGTTTTTCCGTCCACTATCTGAAGTTTTATTCCTCCCACAGCTCTGCCCACTACAGGCTTTTCTTTCCACATTGCTTCGGTAACAGTTAATCCAAACCCTTCCCTAATAGACATCTGGAGGATTACATCACTGGCTCTCTGAAAGGCATTTACTTCTCTTGCATGAACTCCAGTGAGGTTTGTAAGCACTTTAACGTCGTAGTCCTCACCGATTTTCCTCAGGGTCTTCTCAAAGTATATCCAGCCTTCGGGGTCATCATGAGCCATTACACCAACCAACAAAAGCTGAACTTCCGGTATTTTCTCCTTAACTTTCCTGTAAACATCAATGACGTCGAAGACACCTTTCCACGGGTCAAAGCGGGCTACCTGAGTTATTATCGGTCTATCAGGGTCAACGTCAAACCTTTCTAAGGTCCTCAGGATTTCACTTTCACTGAGTTCCATGTTCTTCTCACTTAGAGGGTCAATAGAGGGAGGCATTATGACTACTTTTTCCCTGTCTAAATCCTCTTGAACATATTCTTCCATGTGGAATATATACCTATCATATTTCTCTACAAACTGTCTCAGGAACTTCCAGAATTCCATGTTGGGGTCACTTAAATCTATGTGGCATCTCCAAATCCAAGGTTGCCTTTTCTCGTAAAACTCTATAAGGGGTGCTGGCTGGGGGTCGTGTATCAGGATGTAATCGAAGGGTGTTAGGTCGAAATCTTCGGCGTTCTTTTTGTTTGTTTCAAGATATAGTTTCTTCATTTCCTCAGTTAACCTAAGCTCCTTGTTTCCCTGGAGAGCATTGTGAAAGCTCTTTGTAACGTTGAAAAACTCGTTTGTCCCCTCAATTACAAACCATCTTGCGTCTATTCCAACGTCTTTCATTAAGGGAACAAGATTGTGCAAAATCTCTGCCACACCCCCACCAAAAGATGTGGAGTTTACGTGGATAAAGCTCTTGCCTTTTAGATTCTCTGCCTTTTCTTTAATGGTTTCTAAGGCTTCATCCCCTATTATTTCCCTGTAGTCTTCAAGCCTTTTACCTTCTCCACCAAACTTTGTTACCTCGTACATTTCCATCCCTCCATCATTTTTCAGTTGACCATCCTATCATACCACTTATGTAGTACTTCTGGAAGAGAGCGTAGACAAGCAGCGGGACTATCATAACCATAATAGAAGCTGCAGTTAGTATTCCCCAATCGACAAAATATTGTCCCCTAAGCAGAGGAAGCCTTTGAGTAGCGACGTATTTTTCTGGATTTTGCAGAAAGACCAAAGCCAAGAAGAAGTCACTCCATACCCATGTAAACTGGAGTATTGCAGCTGAGATTAATCCTGGCAGTGCCATTGGCAGGACAATCTTGTAAAATATTTGAAAATCAGTTGCTCCATCGGTTCTAGCGGCTTCCTCAACGTCTGTTGGTAGCATTGAGAAATAGTTTCTCATGAAGAAGATTATCCACGCCAGACCCCATGCTGAATGAACAATTATTAGGCCTCCGAACGTGTTCAGCATATGGAGGTTCCTCAGGAGGAAGTATAACGGAACTACCGTCATCTGCTGTGGAAGTGCCATTAGGAACACTATAAACGCAAAGAGATAGTGCTTTACCGGAAAACTGTATCTGGCAAAGGCATAAGCAGCCAATGCAGCCACTATTAAAGGAACGATTGCTGAGGGTATTGCGACTATCAGAGAGTTCTTTAACCCATCACTAATGGGGAACATTGGATGATTGAAGGCTTTTATGTAATTTTCAAGAGTTATTGTGAATGTATCAAAATGCCACCATCCACTTACAATCTCCTCATACGGTCTTATTGATGCCATGAGGACTCCTATAAACGGTATCAACCAAATTATTCCTATAGTCCAGGCAAGTGCGTTTGATACTATGTATTTTTTCAGTTTGTACATCGGAACGCCCATCTCACTCCCTCCTCCTAATTAGCCACAGGGCAGGTATTAGTGTCAGTGTCGCCAAGAGCACCGCTACTACAGCGGCGTAGTTGTAGTTGAGAGCCCTTGCAAAGTAGTCCCACATCTGGAGTGCAAGAACCATTGAAGCTCCACCTGGGCCTCCGCCTGTAGCCACGTAGACGACATCGAAGATTTTTAGATCCCAGAGCAGGGTCATTGCCACTACCACTACAGTAATTGGCCTTAACAGAGGCCAGGTCACGTTTTTGAAGATTTGAAATCTGTTAGCACCGTCTATTAAAGCGGCCTCATAGTAGTCTTTGGGTATAGAGGCCAAGCCCGCCGAATACATAAGCATGCTAAAACCAGTCCATATCCAAATTGATCCCAAAATCACGGCAAAAAGTGCAGTTTCCGGATACGCTGTCCAGGTAATTGCGAGCCGCTCAATGCCGAGTAACCTGAAAATTGCCGGGATTACACCGGCGCCTTCTTCAAAAAGAAAGCGAATTATTAAACCTCCAACGATCATTGGTATAACCATACCTAAGAAGATTATGGACTTGACTACGGAACTCCCTTTAACTTCCTTCCGTCTTAAGAGAAGAGCAATTCCCAATCCTAAAAACACAGTTGCGGGGAGATGAATGGCTATCAACACTACATTGTGAATTAGAGCTCCCCAAGGGGGAGACTTTGTTGGAAATCTTTCGAGGTTTACGATATCAGGACTCAGCAGAACATTCTTGTAATTTTCCAAACCAACAAACTTTCCGTCAAGGAAGAAGCTCAAGTATACCGTCTTGAGTACTGGATATATCACAAAAGGAACCATTAGGGCTAGTGCAGGTAAAAGGAAAAAGAGGGGAGTTAAAGATTTGGAGCTCCTCATTGGGATCCCCCTCTCACTTCTTTGGGAATTTAGCATCTAGAGTGCTTAATACATCATCCAGCCTGTCTGGTTGCACCCACAGGAGCTTTAACTGGTCCCAGAAGGCCTTCTGCCACTCTCCTCCAACGCTGTCATCAAGGTCAGGTGCTGACTCAACATTGGCAACAATTTTTGCAACATCCTTCATTGGCTCCCAGTAGTCATCAATGGATACTTTCTTCCATGTTGCCAGTTTTCCTGACTTAGTACCTACGTGAATTCTTTGTCCCTCCGTTGCTAAGAATTTGGCAAGTTCCATGGCTTCTTCAGGATGGCTTGTGTACTTAGGCACCATGAAGTAGTCCGGACCAAGAACCATTGCTTTTACTCCCGGTAATGAAATTAAGCCGAGATCTGTTGGATCGTCAACCATTCCGGTTATCCAAGTTCCCATAAAGTACAATGCATAGTCTCCCTTCCACCATAGATCTACTGCGGATGTCCATTCTATTGGGTCACTAAAGTATCCAGCCTTCAGGAGAGGCACCAGCCTTTGCTCGAATATGCTTCTCACCTGTGGATCTTGCCACTTAACCTCTCCGTTTATGAGCTTAAGCTGAAGGTCTTTTCCTCCAAAGGTTAAGATGAAGTGTTCTGTTACGTCTGAAAGTGGCCACCCAACGCTGTCTCCACTAACGATTGGTGCCTTAACTCCAGGTATTTGCTTGATTTTTTCAAGCAACGCTACGAATTCGTCCCACGTCTCTGGAGGCTCTAAGTTGTATTTTTCAAAGAACGACTTTCTGTACCAGAATCCCGGCTTAGCTGCAGCCGTGAATGGAACACCATAAATCTTTCCATCGACAGTTACGGTATCAAGAATCCCAGACACGTATTCATCTGGGTTAATTACACCATTAAACTCCATCAAGTGGCCTTTTTGACCCATTTCTGCTATAAACCATCCCCACATTGCAATGACATCAGCTGGAGCATCTCCCGACTCAAATTGCAATGGTAGAATAGTCGAAAGGTCTTCAGCTCTGTATGTTTTGTACTCCACCTTTATGTTTGGATGTTGAGCCTCAAAAGCCTTAATAACTTCCATAAAAGACTCAATCTCTGCCCCGGACCACGGACCTATCACTTTCAGAGTAATCTGCTCTCCCACTTTTGTTTCTGTAACGGTTTCTTTCTGTGTAACCGTGGTTGGGGTAGAAGTCTGTTCTCCACCAATGCACCCGCTTGCCACTACTGCAATGCCCAAAATACTAACCAAAACTAGACTGAGCAACATTTTCTTGACGTCCATATAGAGACACCTCA
>LGET01000110.1 GCA_001507935.1 Thermococcales archaeon 44_46 | reverse complement strand
AGAGCTATAACCACTATTAGATTATAAAGCGTCGATGCAGTGTCCTCGTTAACTATCCAGACGTACTTGGTACTCCTTGAGAAATTAAGAAGATACTTCCTAAGGAGCTTTGCCATAATAACTCCAACCACAAGGACTAAAACTGCTTTTACAACAGCGCCCAAAGTTAGGGCGAGGAAGACCCGCTCTCCGAGTATGCCTTGTTCCCAGAGGGAAGTTGTGTTTACTGTGCTCATTCTCACCACCTCATTAGGAAGTTTGGCAGAGATAACCCCTGTCCAACTCCGGATAGCCCTTCTTTTGGTGGCCTTCCTGTGTTGTTAATCTCAGGATTGTGGTTTTTGAGCGTGACAACTACAAGGGGATAGTAGGCTTTTCTGCTCTCATAGTACATCGAGGTTCCCCGTATTGGAACTACAATCCTCTCTAAAGACTTCCACTCAGGCGAGGGGTTAGAGATTATAAGCTTTGCAATTCCCATTGCGTCTGGCTCTTTCGTGTAAAAGGAACTAACGTGATAGCGGCAGACTACACCAGCTTCCAACGTACCATACAGAGCATACTTCTCTTTTCCGACTATGAAATGGTCTACGCTTAAGTCACCAACCTTAACATCAATTTCCACCGGGGCCTCAACAAACCCCATTATTGAATCTCGAGGAGGTATCACAACGGGTTCTCTGAACCTCACCATGAGAAGCCTCACACCGTAGCCGAGGGCTGGAGAAGGGAGAACTTTAAGCTTTTCTCCGTTGTTTTTGATGAGCTTCTCTACATCATCCCGCCTATACCGGATTACCCCTTCTTTTTCCTCAAGAAGGTGGATTTTTTTATCGCCAACCTTGATGAACTGGGTCTTTAGCTCATATTCCCCAAACATGGAAAAGAATAGGAAAGAAAAGATATAAACTTTGCCTTATTTGGATTTTCCCAAAGCTATCCAATGTCCAAAAAGCTAAAGTCTTAACAATTCTGGATTTTTTAAAACGTCAATAAAGGATAAGTACTTCAACCCTTTCTTCTCGGCTATCATTTGGGGCAAATCCACTACAAAGGGGACTTTTTCGATTATGCCTATATCTGAACTGACCACAACCTCAAAAGCTTTCAAATCATGGTCTGGAGCCTTAGATAACTTGACTTTTCCGGGAATGCTATGTTCCTCTAAAAGTTCTCTAGTAAGCCCGGCAACCTTACCGCTTTTGCTCACTGGTGCATCATAGAAGAACCGGACTTCATTTAAGCCCAGAGTTCTTAGAAAGTCAACTAGAAGAGCCAGCGTTTGAGGAGTTCTTGGGCTTATTTTGTACCCTCCTTGGTGCTTGAGATCCCTTAAAAGTCCATCCTCGCACAGAATGGCTTTTCCCTCAAGAAGAGACTCGAGAGTTATCAACACGTTGAAACCATCAACCCCAAGAACTTTTCCTTCCAAATCCTCTGGCTGGAGAAGCTTAGCTTTTCTTTCTCCAATTTCTCCATCCGAAAAGACGCATCTGAATAAAAAGTGCCTCTCTTTCTGGGAAAGTCTGTAGTGATTTGCAACAAACTCAAGGGCATACTTCTTTCTGTAACCCCTGTTCAGGAGGTATTTTAAATCATCATAAGCTAAAAGGAGAGAAGACATCAAACCACCTTTTCCAAGGTCTCTTCTCCTGCGTGTATCCTAATTTTAACTTTTCCGCTCAAGAGAGAGCTCTTAACTTTCTTTGTGAGTATCTCGTCAACCTGAAAAATTCCGGCAAGGTGCTTCATCCACACCTCCACAAGGATAGGGGTGTCTTCGTCGCCTTCCTTTATTTCAACTCTGTCAATGGCTAGGGCCGAAACGGCGTGGATATCAACCTTATCTTTTTTATATGCAAGCCTGCTTCTCCCTTCTTCCATATCACAGCCATCCGCTATCGTTACACAGCTCCCCTCAATAGTGGTGCAGGGAACAGCCTCGTCATGAGTGTAAATAGCGTTCAGAGTTAATGCCTTCAAAAGCAACCAATCTTTTTTCTCAAATCTCTTGGTAAGCTCATCTATTATAGGCTCGGCAAGAAGAACACTGAACTGGTAGTGCTTATCCCTGTGGATCATATTTCCGATATCATGAAAGAGAGCTCCAAAAGAGACTATGAACTTACTCCACTCAAAGGGCTTGCCCAGCTTTTCAGCCGTTGTTTCGATTCCGAATTTTTTAAGAAGTTTAAGAACTTCCAAAGCCCGCCTTGTGGTCAGGAGAACGTGTATCGCACCGTGGTCATTAAACCGATAAACATTAAGAACTATGTAGTTCGTTGTGTCAAAATAGTACCTATACTTCCGGTAAGTGTCTTCATAGAGGGCGTAAAGTTCGTCATTCTCCAGAAGCTCCTTTATTTCACTCAAAAGCTGTTCTTCAGTATACATTTTTTCACCTCCCGCTATAGAAGGGACTTGTTGAATTTAAATGTTGTTAAAAAGAGAGGTTTGGTCTGGAGCCCATGGTATGGTAGCCCCGCGGGGATTCGAACCCCGGTCGCGGGATCCAGAGTCCCCCTTAACAACCTCTCCAACCTCAATTTCGAGAAAAAAGGCACGAACACCCTCCTCGAATACGTACAGGTGACCCGACCCCACTACATACTAACCCAAGAACACGTGAAATTACTCTTCCTGTCTCTCGAAAGCAAGGGAATAACAAAAGACTTCCTTTCAAGAATCAGATTGATCACCAAACAATTCCTAAACAGCCTGGAAAAACATGAAAACTACTACATAGTGACAGCCGACAACCTTCTCGCCCACCTAAACAAAATAAAAGAAACTTACAGCCACGAATACTACCGAAAACACGTGGTTTACATCAAAAAACTCCTGAGAATCGCCAATATCCCCCTAGCCGAACTCATAGGAACTAAAAAACGACCAAACCCAGACAAAACCATAGTGACAATTCAAGACATAAAAGAATTCCTTCAAACTCTCAAAAAACTCCACGAACAAGGGAGATTGCTCAAAGAATCTTATGATCGACTGGTGATGGCAACAATTGTATGTGCAGTTACAGGAATGAGAGTCTCAGAATTCACCCGAATCAAGGTCAAAAACATAAACCTTGAGGAAAAAAGTATTCACCTACCTTCAAACATAACAAAAACACACCAAGAAAGAATCACATTTTTCACAGAAGAAGCCAGAGACGTTTTAAAAGAGTTCATAAAAAGCTACAACCTCAAAGAAGAAGATAACTTAGCAACTATTCCCCAACTCCAACGACCCTTCAGACAAAAGAAAGAGCTCAAAACCCTAAAACTAAGACTAAAACATATGAGGAAATTCTTCTCGCAAGAATGGGACAGGAGAAATGGAAACACAACAGTTAAAAAACTTCTTATGGGGCATTCCCTTTTAAACGACATTAACACCCTCCACTACTCCCACCACAGCAAGGAAGACCTAAAAAACATTTATGAAAAAATTATGGGGGACATCAAATTCCTCTCCTAAACCCTCTTTTTCTTTTCCCTCAGGACTTTACTACAAGACTAGTTAACCCAATCAAAATTAAAAAATGGGGATCCCCCATAAGGGAATCCCCCATCTTTACGGTATCTCGCTCCAATGAATCCTCTGTCACGAGAAGAATTTGAGCCCTCCGTCGAATCATTATCCATACCACAGAGACGCCTCTGTTCCTTTGTGAGAACCTGGACGTCTGCATAAATCTCGTCATAAACCTCCTTAAGTTCTTTTTCCGATTTATGGGCGTAATGAAGGTTGTGGACATCACTTAGTGAATGCCCCATGATCTGCCTTTTGACGATCTCATAAACATCCAAACCCAATCCTCTCTTGCTCCCTCTTTTTTTCATTACCCTACGATCCCACTCTTCAGCAAAGAACTTTCTCAGGTATGCAATTTCAAAATTCTCACTGCACTCGCTCAACTTGAATTTCAGCCTATCCCTGTAGTCGTTCATGATCCTATTGACAAAAATCGTTGAAATGTCTTTTTTACCCTGGCTGATAAAAAGATACCCACCATTTGCTTGAATACGTTCATCATACTTTTTGATGAAATACTTTAAGAATGCTTGAGCCTCTTTAGTCAAGAAACTGACCTCATACCCCTCTGTTACTCCTAAGAGTCTGCCCTCCTTGGTTTCACTCACTGGAAACTTGACTATGCCGTTTTCAACGTCAATCCAATCAACTTTTATCCTTGCTACTTCCTCTTTCCTCCGTCCTGTCGAAACCATCAAGAGCAAGAAAGCAAGCATCCTTTCGTATTTCCATGTTGAAAGCTTCCTCTTACGGTGAAGGTCTTCCACTTCCTTAAACAGCCTCCTAACGTCCTCAATAGTTACAATTTTCTTTGTTACCCTTCTTTCCCAGATCAAACTTATTTTTAACTGTCTTAGCTCCCTATCGAAAAGAGAATCGAACTCATTGATGCCCAGAGCTCTCAAAAATTTTTTCACGTACCTTAATCGCTTGATCATGGAACTGGTGGAATATCCAGCCTTCTTTAGTGCAACGATGTACTTTTGTACTTTCTCCGAGCTAACCTGGTAAGCTCCAGACCTTGGAATGCGAGGACTAGTCCCCTTTTTGGGGAACTTTCCACTTTCAAGAAACATCAAAAATTCGTACAACCATTTTTTAACCTTCCTGAAAGTGTCTTCAGACACGTCAACCTCGTGGTAATCCTCCAGGAATCGCTCGACGTCGCTCTTCTCAATCACGTGTACCTCTCCCGAAAGATAGGAACCACGAGCTTTCCCCTTCACGATTACCCCCCCATCATACCTATCCGCAAAGTTACCCGAGCCTCCCCATGGGAGGTCGGGCTACTATTAATGTATTGCAGTTTAGGGTTTAAATACTTGGTGCTGGGTAAGGGCTGATTTTCAATAAACAGCAAACACTAATCAATCGAAAAAATGTGCGAAATTAAACCAGTGGGAAAGCAAAAAGCAGTGGAATCCTTTCGGAGAACCCACTGAGTATCCTACCCTCAAAGAACGGCTCTTCGCTGACCACATAATAAACAGCCCTGTCCCCAAACATCTCAACAGCCCTATCAAGATACTCCTCATCAAACAAAATCACCAAAGTATCCCTACCCTCCTCAAGCGAGAGGTCCCCCTTGAACGAAAGCTCACTCCTAGTCTTCAGCAACAATTCAATAGTCCGCTTGAAAACCCTAACATAATCCACACTCCTCTCCACCCACACGTCGTACACACCATCAGAGACGAAAGTTATCCTCCCGCTGTTCCCAGCTGCAATGGTGGCGGTAACGGCGGCAATCTCATCCCGATAAAACCTGAAATTAACGGGGAGACTGAGATGCTTCTTCCCTTCAGGAGTGTTGAAGATAACAACATTCCAATCCTTTTTCTCTGGGTCGTTTGCTATCTTCTTAAGCAAGTGGTTAAGCCCCCATGCTAACCCTCCCAGAACAGGAGCGGCTTTTCTCCTGTCGAATTCGCCCTTTCCAGCCCTCTTTGCTATTGCTGAGAAGTGGAGTGCGAGGGTTATTGGTGGGATGTCAAGGTTTTCGACGATTACTGGATCGGCGAAGAATACTGAGAGCGCCTCAAGGGTGCTTTTGTACTTAATGTCGTTCAAGTGGGTGAGCAC
>LGET01000109.1 GCA_001507935.1 Thermococcales archaeon 44_46 | reverse complement strand
TGAGTCTGTGATCCCATCTGGGGATCACGACAACCACCCGAAAGAATTCAGCAAAAACCCTAATAAAGGTTACTATAAACACGCCCCGGTTGAATTCCCTTCGATGATCTACGCATTGCTTAGAAGTGTTGAGAGATTGACAATAAGCCCATCAAAAAGGGCTAGGGACTTTCAGAGGGTTATTCAATCCTATAAAAATGGGGAGCCTATAGAGGTAGAGGGGTTCTTGATCCTAAGGCCACCTCCAAATGTGCCGAAAGATGGTGTATACTATCTTCTCTCTCCCCTCTCTCCAAGTGAGCTCTCAAAGAGCGATATTAGACCCTACGTGGCTATAAAGATAACCGAAAAGAGCAGGATAAATGCAGAACTGAAGAGTGGGGAGTACGTTAAAATTGAAGGAATTATGGATGCGTATCCCTTCGGAAACATGCGCCTTATACATATTATCTCTCTGGAAAAAGCCAGTGTTGAGAATTACTGGCTTCAGTATAAGGAGCTTGCCCTTAAAAAGGAAGAGCTGGAGGATCTCATAGAGGGAACAATCAATGCCAATTACGAGCTCAGGCAGGCTATTCTTTATTCTCTCTTTGCCTCTCCTTCGGTAGTTGGTAGTAGAAGATTCTGGGGAGAGGGCGTGACGTTTTCTGCCCTCAAAAATGACCTCAAAATTGTAAAATCTCTTTGGGAAGCCTCAAAATACTTAATCAACCTTTTCCCTGAAGAGCTTATCTTGAAAAAAGGAAAAGCAAAATCCTTTGTAGATGATAATCTTGACCTTGACTTTCCATTCTTCCTTGAGGGAGGTAAGTACTACTCCCCTTCGAACAAAAGTCTCCTCAAAAAGGAAATTCCAGTTGCAGAGTGGGCTAGAGGATATTTTGAGAAAAAGCAAGCAGTATTTCTGAGTCCAAAAGTGTACAAGCGGATTTCTCCAGAGGATCCTTTGGCTTACACTTCCGAGACTCCTTTTATTGTGAATGAACCCATAGGGTGGGAGAAAAACCGGGAGCTGGAGCAACTTGTTCCCAATCTCCTAGCCACAATATTTCTGGAAAAAGAAAAAATACCCTCGCTTAACCCTTTTGATAAAATGATAGAGAAGTTTAGAGAAAGATTTGAAAGATGGGTCTTTAGAAATGCCCGCGAATACGGAGAAAAATTCGACGCTTTAAGGCTTAAGGGGATGATATTCGAAACAAACACTAGGTACCTCCTAAGCCTTCGTCTTCTCGGATCGATGGCACGATTTGAAGGCGAGGTGAACACCCACATCATAAGCGACGTTATAAATATGAACCAAGAGATAGTGGACATGTGGATAAACGAAATCTCAGAAAGAGACATGTTGAAGGTGTTGGAGATTTATGAGAAATACATCGAGCGGGACTTTAGAAACAAACGCTTGGTAATGGCTTTGAGGGTCTTTATGGATTTGGAGGCTACTTCAATAGATGGCTCTGTTAGCAGGGAGGAGTTTTACAAAGCCTTAGTGGAGTATGGATTTAAGCCTTCCTATGCAGAGGAGATCATAGAACGCCTTATTGCTGATGGATACCTTTATGAGCCGTTCATAGGTAGGTTAAAGATGATAAAGCCGGAGTAGTGGAAAAATGTCAAAAAAGTTCATAAAGCGCAGGGAACAGAGGGAAAAGAAAAGAATAGCCCTCGAAAGAATAGATATTCTCTTTAGCCTAGCTGAGAGAGTCTTTCCCTATGACAAAGAACTGGCAAACCGGTACGTTGAGATAGCCTTGGCGGTACAACAAAAGGCCAAGGTTAGAATGCCGAGGAAATGGAAGAGGAGGTACTGTAAGAGGTGTCATTCCTTTCTTGTTCCTGGCGTTAATGCTCGGGTTAGGTTGAGACAGAAGAGAATGCCCCACGTTGTTATAAAATGCTTGGAATGTGGGCATATAATGAGGTACCCGTATTTGAGAGAGAAGAAAGAACGGAGGAAAAAGAAAGATGCCAATGCATCCCACTGATGCCCTCCCCATATCTCTTCGGATTTTTAAAGAAACCTCTTCAAGATCCTCTTACAGTTTCAAAACTTGGTAGGTGTTAAAGGAAAGCCAAAGCAGAGATTAACCTTTGCAGCACTTTTCTTTCTTCTCTACCGGAACTATCTCTTTAAACCCTGTGTATGGCCAAAGAATCTTTGGTATCTTTACTGTTCCATCTTCTTCTTGGAAGTTCTCTATTATTGCCACTATCGCCCTTGATGTAGCTATTGCCGTTGAGTTGAGTGTGTGAACGAAGCGTGGCTTTTCGTTTGGCTTGTCCCTAAACCTTATGTTTAATCTCCTCGCTTGCCATTCTGTACAGTTCGAACAGCTTACGACCTCTCTGAACTTTCCTTGTGCACTCATCCACGCTTCAATGTCATACTTCTTTGCCGCAACGTAGCCTAAGTCTCCGGTACATATGTTGACAACTCTGTATGGAATCTCGAGGGCTTGAAAGATTTCTTCCGCATTCTGGAGGAGCTTTTCGTGCCATTCCCAGCTTTCTTCTGGCCTTGAATATACGAACTGCTCAACTTTATGGAACTGGTGTACCCTAAAGATTCCCTTAGTGTCTTTTCCAGCTGTTCCTGCTTCTTTCCTGAAACATGGGCTTACCCCAGCGTAGAGGAGGGGTAAATCGTTCCCATCAAGAATCTCGTTTGCGTGAAGACCAGCAAGTGGATGTTCTGAGGTTGGTATTAGGTAGAGGTCTTCTCCCTCTACTTTGTAGATCACGTTTTCAAAGTCATCAAAGCTGGTAACTCCTTCTTCCACGTATCTTCTGACCATGTACGGCGGTATTACAGGGATAAACCCTTTTTCAATGAGCTTGTCGAGGGCAAACCTTATCAATGCAAGATCAAGGATGACGATTTCGTTTAAGAGGTAGAAGAACCTTGAACCGCTTACCTTTGCGGCCCTTTCAAAGTCCGCTCCTCCAAGTTTAGGTAAAAGATCAGCATGAAGCTGTGGCTTCCATTCAATCACTTCATACTCCATCTTTCCTTGGCTCTGCTCTAGAAAGCTCTCTAAGTGACCTTTCCATACCCTTGCCTTGCCCCAGAATTTTATTGGAACATTCTCTGTATCGTCCTTTCCTATGGGGACGCTTTCGTGGGTTATATTGGGAAGGCGCCAGAGATAATAGTCGATTTTTTCTTTGATTTCCCTATTTTCTCTTTCGATTTCCTCAATTTGTCTCACTATTTCATTGCTCTTTGCTAAAAGCTCTTCCACAGGCTCTCCTGCCTTTTTTCTCTTGCCTATCTCCACGGCAAGCCTGTTTCTTTCTCTTCTGAGGAGATTAATTTTCTTTAAGTTTTCTCTCCACTTTTCATCGAGTTCAAGAATCTCGTCTATCCATTTGAGCTTTTCTAACTCTCCACGCTTTATTAGGTCACCCTTTACCAGATCCGGGTTTTCACGGATGAGCTTTATATCGAGCATTCCTCTTCACCTACCCTAATAATGAGGAGATCATTTAAAAGTTATTTGGAAATTAAAAGCGGAACAGGATAACCTCTACCTCCTCCCCTTCCTCGAGTATCTCAACGTTTTCTGGAATATCAACAAACCCATCTGCTTCTATAAAGCTTGTGACTGCTCCACTGCCTTTTAAGATCGGTTTTGCGATTTCTCCTTCTAGCTTAACCGGTAAAAACTGTCTTCTACCTTTGACGGAAAACACCTTATGGGCCAACTTCTTTTTAATTCTTTGAGTTTCAAACTCTCCGCCTAGGAGCTTCCTAATCAGTGGGGCAACGAGAAGGGTGAAGTTCGTTAGACAAGAAGTTGGATATCCCGGAAGTCCAAAAATAGGTTTTCCATCTATAACCCCGATTATTGTTGGTTTGCCGGGCTGTATGGCTATTCCATGCACTTTTATCTCCCCAAGCTCTTCTATTATTGATGCCGTTAAGTCCCTCGTCCCTCCACTTGCTCCGCCAGAGAGGATTACTATGTCATACTTAAGCCCCTCAAGTATTTTCTCTTTCAAGCTCTCCTCATTGTCCCTTGCTATTCCGAGGAAATATGCTTCGCCTCCAAGTTCTCTAACGGCATCACTTATAGCTCTTCCGTTGATATCGTAAATCTTCCCGCGTCTGAGCTCTTCTCCGGGTAAAATAACCTCATTTCCAGTGCTGATTATTGCAACTTTTGGTTTTGCAAATACCTTTACTCTGTTAACTCCTACAGCCGAAAGAAGAGCGGTTTCCTTGAAGCCAAGTTTTGTTCCCTTCTTTAAAAGAAGAGTTCCCTTTGGAATATCTGTCCCCGCTTTCATTACACCCGCTTGGGGATACGTAGGCTTGGTGATTATTACTTCGTCTCCTTTTCTTTCCACTATCTCGAACTCTATTACAGCATCGGCTCCTTTTGGTAACACCGCTCCGGTTGAGATGTATGCGGCTTCTCCTTCGCCGAGCTCAATTTGGGGCTCTTCCCCAGCATGAATTTCTCCAATTACCTTAAGAACTATCGGATTGCTCTCACTCGCGTTCCAGGTGTCTTGACTCCTAACCGCGTATCCATCTACCGTTGCCCTATCAAAGGGCGGAACATCTATGGGGGAGTGTATATCTTCCGCAAGAACCCTTCCAAGAGCTTCTTCCAGGGCAACTTCTTCAATTTTCGGCTTGAGCGGTAGGGAGTTAATGATTTTTAGTGCTTCCTCAAGAGGAACAACCTTCAAAAATGCCATTTTATCACCCGGATAAAGAAGGAGAAAAGGATTAATAAAATTGTTGGATGAGAGGGTTACCACTCTTCTTCCTCGTCCCAGTCTTCGTCCCACTCCTCTTCAAAATCTTCCTCCCAGTCTTCCTCTTCCCATTCTTCTTCATCCCAGTCCTCATTCCAATCTTCTTCCCATTCTTCCTCTTCGAAGAGCTCTTCTTCCTCTTCATAATCCTCGACTTTCTTTTTCTTGGGAGGTTGCATGTTTATCACCTCCGCCCCCTCTCGGGGCATTCTTATCTCTGCAGCCAAGGTTTATAAACTTTATCAAAAAATTTTTCAAGGTTTACAGCTTTGTTTCCAAATTCAAGCAGTTTCCTGCTTTTTTGTGTTTTCCTTAATGTTTTTAATGTCCTCACGTGATTTATCAATCATGAGGGTTGCGGTTGTTACTGAAAATGCGAGGGTGTACTACCTTGCAACAAAGGTCTTACGTGAGTATAAAATCCCTTTTTACAGCCTTAAGCTTACAGATAGGATCCCCTTTGATGTTGAGGTCGTTCTGACGAGCTTGGAGGAGTATGATAAAATCAATTTCCCGGTCAAGATAGCAGTTGTAAATGAGAACTTCATAGACGAACTGCTGGCGAGGCTTGAAGGGAGAAAAAGGTTTAAGAACATATACATTGCCATAGATCCCGGAGAGAGGCCGGGAGTGGCCGTTGTTGCAGACAACCGGGTAATTGAGGTCTATCATCTCAAAAATCCTAAGGACGTTGGCATGATCTTAGAGCTTTTGGAGAAGTATCCCAAGGCAAAGATTAAGATAGGACATGGGGCAAAAAGACATCGAATATTAATGCTTAAAAGCCTTGCTGGGCGTGTTTAGTTTCACCCCCTGTTATTTAAACAGTATTTGACTCTGAGGAGGATTTTCAGACCATAACACATTACCCCAAGCA
>LGET01000108.1 GCA_001507935.1 Thermococcales archaeon 44_46 | reverse complement strand
AGGGTTATTGCAGAAGAAGCCAAAGGCAGCATCACAAGAGCATCAAAGATGTTTTTGCCCCCAAATTCCCATCTGTACATTATGTAAGCAATGCTCAAGGCCAAAAGTACCGAAAAGATCACCGTAGAGAACCCAAAGAAAAGGGAATTTCTAATTGCCGTTATGCTGTTTGCGCCGAATATAGGGTTGTACTCCGGAGAGAAAACCCTTCTGTACCACTCAAGTGTAAACCTGCCCCCATAAGTAAACGAGTGATAAACAACCGCTATTAGGGGAGATAAAATAAAAAGGAACACTACGCTGGAATAGACAGCTATTAATGCCCCTTTTATGCTCAAAAGTTCTCTCAGGGTCAGGGACACTGGCTTTCTAAATACTCTCTGCTCCTCCGCTTTTGCGTAAAGATCAAGGCTTTTTAGGTAGAGGTACATAAAAACAAAACTCAGCGAAATTTGGATTATGGCCAAAGCTGCTCCCGTTTTGAAGTCTAAAAGGGTCATTATCGCCGTGAAGATATCAACTTCTATGGTCGCATACTGATACCCTCCGAGGATCAGAGGAATTGAAAAGCTCAAAAAGCAGAAGACAAAGGTCAGCATTGAAGAAGCAAATATCGCCGGCATGAGCATCGGCAATGTGACTTTTCTAAAGAGGGTAAATCCTCTTGCCCCCAAACTTAGAGCAGCTTCTTCGTAGTGGGGGTTTATACGTTGCCAAAGCGAGGAAACCATCCTCACGACCACGGGAAAATTGTAGAATGCGTGAGCCAAAAGTATTGCCTTCCATGAGTAGAGAATTCCCGGATCCCTTCCAATCAGCTGTGCAATTACTCCGGATCGCCCAAATAGGAGTATAAAGCCCAAGGCAACCATGATGCTGGGCATTACAAAGGGAACCGTTAGAAGGGCTTTTAAAATTCCCTTGCCCGGGAAGTCATATTTTGCAAAGATATACGCCCCGGGTAACCCCAACAACAGTGTTAAGAGTGTAGAGGCAAGTGCCTGCCAGAGGGTGAAAAATATGACCCTTCTGTGGTAGCTGTTCGAGATTACTTGGAGAATATACTTCAGCGTAATCCCGTTATCCCACAAACCTTCCTTTAATATGCTAATTAGGGGAAAGTAAAAGAACAGGAATAAGAAAATAAGGGGCGGGAAAACTATAAAGTTTCTCCACTTCATTTTCATCGGATTTAATGAGTTATATGGTTTTATAAGTCTGTTGTCCAGTAGGCTAAACCAATATGCCTATCGGCCCCACCATAATACAGCAGAATCTTGTTCTCATGCTCTACCATGCCTTCAACAAAGACGACATTATTAACGTGGCCATACAGTTCCCATTCATACTGTGGAACCATTAGTGGAGTTTCAGTCCTCGCAACAACCTTATCCGGGTATTCTTTATCGAAAATTGCAAGTCCCACTTTGTACTTTAACCCCTCTCCACATCTGCCGGCGCTGTTGTAAATCAAAGTTATTCCATAGCTGGTCTCAAACAAAGGTGGGCCAGGTTCAACCAGAACGTTATCGAAGTACCTTTCTCTTGGAGATAGCACAGGTTCTTTCATGTACTCCCAGTTGACCAGGTCCTTTGAAACTGCCATCCAGATATTTGAATCACCAAAATACATTAAGTAGTTCCCCTTAAAATTGCCTTTTTCAAGCCTTTTTGGCAAGATTGCGCCGCTTTTTGTCCAACCTTTGATGCCGTTCTTTTTGTGCTCAAAACCTTCAAAAATTGGCCCGTGTTTCTTCCATGTTAGCATATTCTTTGAGGTTGCCAGACACAACCTCGCTGTTTTACCGTCGTAACCGGTGTAAGTCATATAGTACGTCTTACCAACCTTCACTATCCTCGGATCTTCAACACCAACACTTTCCCACTTGTACTCCGGCTCAATTACTGGTTCTGGATGTCTAAAAAAGTTAATGCCATCGTAACTTATCGCAAGCCCAATCCTGCCCGTCAGCTGGTCTTCTTTGGATTCTGCTCTGTAAAGCATTACTATTCTGTCCTTCTCTTTAATAACCGCGGGATTGTAAGTATTTCTTGAATCAAAACCTTCTCTGGAAGGAGAAAAAATAGGTTGAGGAATCTTTTCTGGAGGTTTTATGTCGATTTTGTTCCCTTCTATTTTGATAATCTTTTCAAATATCTCGCTCTTCAAATCTTGTAACCTCCTCTTTTTTGGATTCAATTAAGTACGCCTTTCCTCTAAACCTGACCAATGCTGAAACCTCAAGATTCTCGGGCAGCAGTGGAGATACAGTTAGCTCTTTTTCAGCCTTGAGACCTAACACAGCGGTGAGAAATGCAAATACACTTGCGGCACTCCACGCTTGCGGAACATTTGCTCTAGGACATAAGAGCGGATACTCACTCTCAAGGCCGCTGAATAGTTCTGGGAGCTGATAGTTGGGAAGGAACTTTGCAGCGTTGAATATTGCCTCTGCAAGCATCTTTGCCTTTTCCCTTTCTCCAATTGATGCAAGCCCAAGGGCTATTATGGCATTGTCGTGAGGCCATATACTACCGTTGTGATAGCTAAATGGGTTATATGCCCTTTCTTTCGAGCTGAGCGTTCTAATTCCCCACCCGGAGAACATGTCCTCATCAAACAGTCTTTCCACTATTTCCCTCTGGTGTTCCGCTATCCCGGTAAACAGGAGATGCCCCATGTTGGACGAGACTACCTTAGATGGAACGTTGTCCCCGTCTAGAGCAAGTGCATAGAATCCATCGCACCAGAAATCCTTGTTAAAGCGTTTCTTTAGCTCTTCCGCTTCTTTTTTGAGCATCTCTGCATCCAACGAGGTAAGACCGAGTGAAGCCGCATCCATGAGGGCTTTGTAGGCATATCCTTGCACTTCCACCAAGGCAACAGGTGGTTTCGTGGGGTGCCTTTCTCGGTTGGAATGCCTTCCGTTGAATCCTTCCATCCTTGATTGGCCAGGAGACCTCTCCTGTACCTTATGTATCCCCCTCCCTCTTTGAGCCTCCTTAAAATCCACTCTACCGCTGCAGTGAGATTGGGCTTGAGCTCCTCTATTAGCTCCCTATTACCCGTCCACCGAAGGTATTCCGCTGCCAAAATAACATAAAGAGGTGTTGCATCTACCGTCCCATAATAAGGCGCGAAGGGCATTTTTCCCGAGTGGGACAGCTCACCAAATCTAAACTCATGGGGAATCTTACCGGGCTCTTCTTCGCTAACCGGGTCAAACTTCTTTCCCTGAATCTTGGCGAAGAACCTCAGGGTGCCCTCGGCATATTGCGGGTAATATGGAAGCAAGAACCAGGAAGTTATAATGCTGTCCCTTCCAAAAGGACATGCATAATAAGGAATGCCGGCAAATGGCACAAGCCCATAGTTCGTGTGCGCTGTTAAGGCCGTTAAATCTTCAATAGCCCTTTCAAAAACTCTATCAAGCCATGTTAAGTTCGTTGAGACAACGTTTGGAAGCAAGAAGGTGGTTGCTGTTAAAAACACCTCAAGTCTTTCTTTCGAGACCTGCGGAACGAATTCAAGGTAAAGAGTCCCTTTCTCAAGAGGGTCCAACGTAAGCTCTGCAAGTGCCAATCCCTTTTGGATTTTCATGTTTGTTTTGATTTTCAGATTTCTCTCAATCTTATCCTTTCCTGCATACGAGTATTCGCTCTCTTCCCCAAGGGAGGTCTTGATTCTGCGTCTAATCCTCTGCCCTCCGAATTTTCTAACTTCAAAAATGTCTTCAATCGGGACTTTAAAGGAGTATTCGACTCTAAGACTTACCTTCTCTTGTGAGGTGTTGTAGAATTGGAGCTCTTCTCTATACGCCCCGTTGTCCCCTATTTCTCGCTTTCTCAATAGGACTACTTTATCCTCTATAGAAAAATGAGAATATGCTCTCCTAGAGCCGTCTTGGGAACTTCCTATGAGTATGGCGCTTTTGTCCAATTTGAGCCTCACTCCCTTCAGAAAACGGGTATCAAACACATAAAAGCCGTCATAATCGTCTTTCATATCACCATCTTGCCTCGTAACCACAAAAGCCCCGTTATAGGATAGAATAACTGCCATCTTCTCGACCTCCAAAGAAAGATATTAAAGAGAATTCAAAAATTCCTCAACCTCATCTCTTTTTCCAAGATTTATCGCTTTGATACCCCACATTCTTGCTACGAACTCGACGTCATTTGTGAAGTCACCAGGAACTGCCGAGAGATGATTTGCGCCCATTATATTTAGGAACGTTTCCTTGTCAAGGGGGTTCTTTATCGCTGTGTGAGGCCACTGTTTGCCCCATTTTAGCTGGGACTCGATTTCTTCAGTAATCTCCACCCCCTCTGCGAGGAAGTATAGGAGGTAGTACTCTCCCCCTTTTCTTATGAGCCTTGCAACAGTGAGCTCAGTGGGTGGGGTTCTATACGTTAGCGCCCCCCCGCTATTTCCTTGGCACTGCCCCTGTATGGTTGTCTCTTTGAGATTTTCTTCAGGGTCTTCGCTGAGCTTTGCATAGTAAAGAGACGAAGCCCCACAGTTTGCTATCAACACAAGCTCATCGTCAACGTACTTTATATCCCCAAAGAGCGGAGGCTTCCTGCTCAGATAAAATAGCAGGGCAGAGCTTATAGTTCCCTTCACATCGCCTTCACAGGTAGCGGGCACAATTGGCTTTTCCCCTTTTGCATCGGCATTGAACGGGAAGAGAGCCGGAATTAGACACGCCGTTACCCCATACATCTCGCTAAGCTCTGGCTGGCATTTAATTGAAACGGCTGCTGTTTCGTTTTTGTATTCCTTCCATATGTCCTTTGCAGCAAGGTATATGGCAATCTGCCTCCTCAGAACTTCAGGCGTGAGCATGTTGTTGTCATACTTAACTTTCGCCTTCTGGGTTAGCCAGTCAAAGAACTCCTCAAGGCGGATGCGCTCTTTTTCATCGCTAATCATTGAATCAGCCTTCTTGATTATCGCGTACTGATCAATGATTAAGAAATCTCCTATGAACTTCTTCAGTCTCGGGAGGTCATCCATTAGATGTTCCATTCCGAGCGTATAAGGAGCCCCCCAAAGAAGTAGAGATTTTCTGGAAAGCTTTGAAACCGCTTCCGCAGCCCTTGACCATGCTTTTACCTTCTCCACATCTCCTTTAAGCCTTACATGGTGCAGGGCATGATAGTTCACAGCGCTCTCCCATAGAGAAGCTCCGACAGAGGTTATACACGTGGTTCCGGCCCAGGCAGGATCATCGTCAGCGTAGAGAAGTAAAGGCTTGTTGGTTTCCTTTGCAAGCAACGTTACAAGGTTGCTCTCAGTCCAGTGCCACAACCCCAGAATAATCCCGCTTACATCTCTCGAACCGATTAGCTTGGAAGCCTCGATGACTTCCTCTTTATCATCTATTCCGAAGTTTTCCCCCTTCTCAAGGGCTTCGTATTTCCCAAGGGCCCCATTGACGTCAAAGACTTCAATGCCAGAAGATTCGAGTTCCTGCAGGAGTTTTTTATGCTTTTCCAGCAGGGCTTTCTCCCTATCTATTGAAAGGGCAGTCTTTCTCGGGTCCGTAAAGGTGGCAAGAGCCAGCAAATTTATCACCTCATTTGTTTGTGCATAAGTTTTCCCTTAAAAAATTTAAAAGGGGCTAGAATATTGCTTTTTTTGTTTTTTTATCGAAGGTGTGGATTTTCTTCATGTCAAAGACAACGTCAACCTCTTCTCCCTCCCGAACTTT
>LGET01000107.1 GCA_001507935.1 Thermococcales archaeon 44_46 | reverse complement strand
TTTGAGTCTGTGATCCCATCTGGGGATCACGACAACCACCCGAAAGAATTCAGCAAAAACCCTAATAAAGGTTACTATAAACACGCCCCCTTTTACTTAAAGTAAAGATTCCTCCTTTTTGTTTCGGGTATAAATTTATTCCGAGTTAAGTTTTCCATTTAATTTTGGTTGAAAGAAAACCCAAGTAAAAGAATGAACATTAAAATCTAAGCCTTGTCCCCACTTTCTCTCCCCGTATTGCCCTGCTCAGATTCCCCCTAACTTTCCCATTTATGAAATAAACTTCACTGTGCTTTGCTATCTTTAAAGCCTCTCTCAGCTTGTTTCCAATTCCTCCAGTTACATCAATTCCAGCTGACTCTGGACTTTTCAGCAAATGTCTAATTTCTTCAGCATTAAGCTCTTCAATTAGCTTCGCATCTTTTTCCTTCGGATTCCTGTCATAAATTCCATCAACATCCATCATAAAGATAACTTTGCTCGGCTTTAGCATCTTAGCTAAATAACTCACTATCTGATCTCCCGAAAGGATGTCAATGCCTTTATCCAAAGCTATTGCTGTATCTCCAAACAAAATGGGGATAAATCCATTTTCAAAGAGCTTTCTTAAAACTTCAACATCTCCATAAACAACGTGACCGTTCTCTATAAGGAACATTGAGGAAGATGAGACTGAATAAGCTGGCAATCTTTTTTCCAAAAACACCTGAATTATCAAGTCGTTGAGCTTTAGCATAGCTTGATGAGTCTTTGAGAAGCCAATCCTTTTGCGCTCTACATCTCCGGTTAGCCCTTCCCTGATTCTGTACTTCCTCGCATTTGGGTGCCCAAAGCTTCCTCCTCCGTGTACGAGGATAAAGCTCTCCTCGGGGTAAAACCGGGAGAGTTCTTCTGCTATGTTCTCAAGGACTTCTCGATTAAATGAGTAGGGCACGGTTTTGTCACTTATCACGCTTCCCCCGAGCTTGATGATTATCATCGCGAACACCAAATAACTAGTATAGAGTGAGGTTTATAGGTGTTTTGAAATTTACGAGGAGGAAAGTAACTCCAGTATTCTCAATGCGAGATATGTCTCATATAGGCCACCATGGGCATCCTCTTGCTCTTCATAGAAGTTAAATCCTCCATATGGGTACTGCACTCTTTTTAAAAACTTCAAAAGTCCATCAACATCTTTTGGACAGACTTCCATGACTCTCAATGCTCTAATCACCTGGTACGTTGTGTAAAGATCTGGTGCTCCCCATCCACCATTTATTTGTGAGTTTAAGAGGAATTCAATAGTTTTGTCATCGTGATATTTATATCCTAGCTCCTCCAGAAGGAGAATCGCATATGATGTGTACACTAGCTTTTTGTATATATTCCCCGAATGTCTTCCAAACGTTCCATCTGAATTTCTCTGAGATAAAATCTTATCGATAAGATATTTCTTTGTTCTATCATCTAAGACAATGCCAACCTCTTTTCCAAGTTTTATTAGGCTTATCCAACCTACATTTTCCACAATGTTGTCAGTTTTTTCAGTGAGGTAAAGGTTAAAAAGTCGGACAGTTTCATTTCTAATGTATTTATACGTTTCTTCATCTATACTAATATCAAGCTCTTTATAAGTTAAGTATATAAAGTATAGAGGAGATGGCTCATCGCTGGAATATGGTTTTCGAGAATAGACTGCTCTACTCAGATAGTTTTTTATTTTGGCCTTGTTTATCTCTCCTCCCAGTATTTTGCTTGTATAAACTGCCATGTATGTCGATAAAGGATCTCCAGAGGATTGATAGCAGAAAATAAACCCTCCTAGGGGAGTTTCTCGTTCATGAATAAACTTGATAGTATCCTTGTCTGGTGTTTTTCCAATTAATATTAAAGCCTTAACAGCATAATACGTCCCTTGGGGCTCCCCATAATCTAATCCGAAGAGATTAAACCCTCCATCCCAGAGCTTCATATCCATTATGATTCTGGAGGTAGCCGATTTAATATCCTCTGTCAATAAATCTTCCTTTTTAAGGGCTTCTAATATAGGAGTTATCAAAAAGAGTGGAGGTGGATTTTCCAGAAGGAAAGAGGGATTTTGCGAAATCCAGATGAGAGGAAATCTCTTTTGATTGTAATCTTTTAAGTTTCTATAGTCGATTCCTAACATTTGCAACATGTTGGTGTACATGTTAAACATGCTTATATACTTTACAACGGATGCAAAGTCATCAACGTTTGGTGGGGTTAAGTCACTCCACTTATTTAAAACATATATTTTTGTGTCATTAAGCTCGGCAATATTGTATCCCAGAGCACTCAACATCTCTAATGCTTTTCCTGTCATGTCGTTGTTCTCTTCATCAACGAAACTTCCATTTTCTCGTTTATATGATAAAATTAAGTCGATTATGTCTTCCCTATTAGAAGGGGTCTCGTTAAGTAGAGACAAACTCATAACTCCGAAATACAATCTCATAAAATTGGGCATATTTGTCTTGGTGGAATTTTTAAAAAAAGTTTTCTCTTCCTCATGTAGCCACTTTATAGTTTGGGCTTTATTATATGGGGTTTGGTTTAACAGAGTCAACGCTTTAGTAAAATAGTAAGTTGACACAATGTCTGGAGTTACAGTGTCAACAATTTCAGTGAATCCCCCATTTGGTGTTTGAGCAAGATAAACCCGCTTTAAAGTGTAGTTAATCCAAGTTTCTCCTAAGAAATTGGTAACATCAAAATTTTCGATGCATCCTATCTGTGATCTTTCTTGGGAACTTGTACTTTTAAATCCATTTTGTGAAAAATCTGAGATGCATCCTGCAGCAAAAACTAAAAATATCAAAAAAATTGCTGAAAGAGAGTTTTTCATTTCATGACCCCCTGTGAAGAATTACAGTAGCACCTTGGGTGTAATAATTCCCAGTGTAGCTAAATTTAAATGTGCCGGATGTGTGGTCTTCTATTCTCCAAATTCCACCGAGGCTTGCTGCTTCTATACCCGAGAAATCGTATCCAAGATAATCGGTATAATACTCTGTCTCAGAGAAGCTTGCAGTATCCGAAGTGCCAGTGAAACCTATCCCTGGTGGGATACTAAGAGATATCCCAACTCCAACAAACTTCAAAGTTATGGATAATGTTAATTTATCTGCTTTATATTCTTGTGTCCACCAGTAGTCGTAGGGATCTATCCAACTATATGCTGCAGAATACCCACCTACGCTCACTCTGCTGAACAAGTCGTATTCTATCTCACAATATGCGTATGCTGCTATGTATACATCACCCTCGTTAGGTATGCTAAAAATTTTTCGCTCCCTGTAATCACTATTCTCACCAACAAAGCTTGTGGAAGTTACATCTATAGTGGTGGATTTTATTTTGTTTAGTTTGTGTTTCCTAACAAAATAATCATTTACTGCTTCAAAAACCTTTTTTCTGTCTAATCCTGGTGTTTCTACAACTGTAATTGTACCATTCTTCTCTATAATCTTTACTGGCTTTCCCTGCACATAAAGTGCATGCACTCTAACTTCTGGAGTTTCTGAAGTATTTGCAGCTTGCACAATTCCTGCTGTTGCTCCTACCATTAACAATCCAACAAGTAGTGCAAGCAGTCTTTTCATGCTTGCACCTCCTACCAAACATTGCAACAATACTTTTGACTTCAAGACTTATAAATTTTTTTCTTTTACTAGTTTTAATTTGTTACGCTTTTTTTTCGTGAGTTCTTACTTTCTAACTGCACTTTCAAGTCAAAAGAAACCCGAGTAAAAGAGTAAAAATAAACATTATTGTATAACATCCTCAATCCTAAGCCCCTCTTTGCTAATCTTCGTTATCATTGGAAGTCCACCAGCGATTTTTATAGCTGTGGCAACTTCGCTCTGCTTCCCTGGAGCCAAGGCGTACATACATCCTCCCCCTCCGGCACCTGTTATCTTCGCCCCAAGAGCCCCGGCCTCCCTTGAAGCGTAAACCAAATCGCTCAGGCTTTTTGTTGAGACACCAAGGGCATCGAGAAGGCCATGGTTTATGTTCATCAACCTTCCAAGCAGCTGGAACTTGATTTCCCTGTCGTACTCTGCGAGAATAACTTCTCTTGCCTTTTCTACGAGATTACCCATTGAATTGAGAATAGGTTCAATTATCTCAGGCATTTCTTCGTAGTTTCTTCTAACTTTTGCCACTAATTCCTTTGTCGAGCCGCTTGAACCGGTGTAACCCACAACTATCGGCAGTTCAACTACAGGCAAGCTCTCGAAAGAGCCCTTTTGGTAGTGGAGAAAGCCCCCAACAGCTGAAACCGTTGGGTCAATGCCGCTCGATGCTCCCTGAACAAGGAGCTCCACTTTGTGTCCCAGCTTGGCGACCTCTTCTTTGCTCAGCTCAAGCCCAAGAAGCCTTGATACGGCTCCTATTGTCGCTACTGCAACGGCAGCTGAACTTCCCAATCCAGCACCAACTGGGATTTGAGAAGTTATCGAAACCGTTATTCCCTTTTGCACACCTGCTTCTTCCATTACGAGGTTTATGGCTTCTCTAACATAACTCAAAACTTCTGCAGCCTTTCCATAGTCTGTCTCGAAATAAATCTGGTCTTCGGAAAATGATACCGTCAAGCCAGGGGTTCTTATGTCTTTAGCCTCTATTCTAATCCTTCCGTTTTCATTAAACTCTGCTCTTACATAAGTCCTCAAATCAATGGCTGCAGCTATAGCAGGCTTTCCATAAACTACACTGTGTTCTCCGAAGAGAATAATTTTAGCGGGTGCGGAAGCAAGAACTCTCATTTTTAACCCTCCCTCTTGATAATTTTCGATAATTCAGATTCTAACTTCGGTAAGTCTGAGGTTATGGTGTGCCAGACGATCTCTAGATCAACTCCAAAGTAAGCATGAATAAGTCTATCTCTCATTCCAGCAATTTCTTTCCAAGGAATTTGAGGGTATTTTTGCCGAATCTCTTTGGGGACATTCTTGGCAGCTTCCCCTATAACCTCCAAGTTTCTCAAAACTGCGTCAATAGTCTTTTCATCTCTTACGAAATCTCTAAATGACATGTCGGCAGTGTAACGTTTTATTTTTTTAATTGAGTTGAGAATATCCTCAATGTACAAATATGGATTTCTCATACGTATTTCACCTCTTGGAGAATTTGCTTCCTAATTTGTTTTTTCAATGCTTTTTTTGTAACTAAATCAACTTTAACTCCGAGTAGAGTTTCAAGATATTCTTGGAGCTTAATAAACTCAATAAACCCGATAGGTCTATGAAATTCAACTAAAATGTCAACGTCGCTTGTTTCCTTTTGCTCTCCTCTTGAATAAGATCCGAAGATACCAATTTTCTTGACCCCAAATTTTTCATAAAGCTCCTTTTTATGAGCTTGAAGTATCTTTTGTATCTCTTCAAGAGTCCTCATCCTACCGCCTCCAGTTCGAGATAATCGTAGTAATACTTCTCGCATTAATGAATACATAAATCGATGTCAGTATCTTTTCGAGCCTGTCCTCTTGCATGTGAGCCGTAAAAAATCTTTTTTCTTTGTCAAGGGAGAGCATTCTACCTATTGCTTCTTCAGTATTCATGATCCAAGATATACACTCCAAATTTATTTTTCTTTTGGTTGTTCTTGTATCCTTCTAATAAATTTCAGATTTTAGAAACTGCATCCATGCAAGGACTACGCCGGCAATTAATAGGCCTGTTGTACCCAATGTTTTTGTTGTTTTACTGCCCT
>LGET01000106.1 GCA_001507935.1 Thermococcales archaeon 44_46 | reverse complement strand
CTTAATTTCTCAAGGAGTACCAAGTACGTCTGGATAGTTAACGAGGACACTGCATCGACGCTTTATAATCTAATAGTGGTTATAGCTCTTGTTTATGCCTTTGATGCTCTTGGAGTTCTCTCCATCCCGGTTGCGGGTACTAAGCTGAGCAATCTCATCGCGGCATTTCTTGTGTTTTACTTCTCTTATATCTTCGCCAAAAAGTCAAAGGACTACATCATAATGCGATCTTCGAAGCAGAAGCTTCCAGAGGTTCAGCTCAAAGCGAAGCTCTTCTATTATACCATAGTTACACTCGCTTTCTTCCTTGCCCTCAATATCGCTGGATTTAGCGGGAAGCTGAGCACACTATTAGCTGCTGCCGGAATAACGGGTATCGTCCTTGGTTTTGCTTCGCAGACTGTTGTCTCAAACTTCATCTCGGGCATCTTCATGTACTTTGATAAGCCCCTTAAAATAGGTGACCCGGTAGAGGTGGCAGGCTACTCTGGAATTGTTCACGATATTAGAATTTTTTCCACAAGGATACGGACATGGGATGGTCTTCTGGTCAGAATTCCAAACGAAAAGCTCTTCAACAGCGATATAAAGAACCTACAAAAATATCCAGCCAGAAGAGTGGACATAATCGTAGGAATAGCCTACAAGGAGGACGCCCAGAGAGCCATAGACGTCATCAAGAAGACCCTTGAGGAGATGCCCTACGTTTTAGCAGAGCCAGAACCGGCGGTCTTTGTAGACAACCTCGGAGACAACAGCGTTAACATAGCCGTGAGAGCGTGGGCGCCGACTGAGAAGTGGTTTGACGTTAGGACGCAGATAGTCCAGAAAGTTAAGGAAGCCCTCGATAGGGAGGGCATAGAAATACCGTTCCCGCAGAGGGTGAACTGGTTCGCGGAGGAGCTGAGGGTAAAGGTGGAGAAAGAAGGCTAGTGCTTCTTTTCCTTTTCAATCAGCGCATAGAAGAACCCTATGGTTTTGTGCCTGTGGGGCCAGGCCCTCATCGTCCCTTCGAGAAAGCCCTCATCGTAAGGGCCCCTTAGAGGAATTAACTTAGCATCTGGATGCCTTTCAAGGAACCACCTCACGACTTCCTCGTTTTCCTCTGGAAGCATGGAGCAGGTTGAGTATAGCAACCTTCCGCCCGGCTTCAGGAGCTTCCATGCGCTCTCGATAAGTTCTTTCTGAAGGGTTACTACTTTGGGGATGTTCTTCTCCCGGAGGCGCCACCTCAGTTCCGGGTTCTTTGCTATCGTTCCGTCACTGGTGCATGGTGCATCGAGCATCACTTTATCGGCGATTCCCTCGCCAAGAATTTCTGGTGCTTTTCTTCCATCGGCTTTGATAACCTCTGCAATCTTTACTCCTGTCCTCCTCAGGACTTCTTCCATGCGCTTTATTCTGGCTTTGTCCACATCGAAGGCATAGATTCTACCCTTGTTCTCCATGAGCTCTGCCATGTGGGTAGTTTTCCCTCCGGGAGCTGCTGCTAAATCCACCACTGTCTCCCCGGGCTTTGGAGAGAGAATAAGAAGTGCAACGGCAGAAGCTTCCTCCTGCGCTATGGCATAGCCTTTGTTGAAGAGCCACTCCGGGTTAAAGGGATCGAGAATTCTGATTACGGTTTCAACTCTCTTGCTCCTCTCAAAGCGGATTCCCTTCTTTTTCAGATAGTTCTCAACCTCTTCAACGCTCACTTTAAGGCGATTTACCCTTATGCTCGTTGGAAGGGTTTCGTTTAGCGCCTTTAGGAGTTCTTCGGCTTCTTCTCCAAGCAACACTTTCATCCTCGCTATGAACCATTCCGGAAAGAGGTACTCCCACTTGAGTCTTTTTTCCTCCGTGTCGAGCTTTGGAATATAGTTAATGATCCTTGGAAAAAGTTCATAGTAGTAATAGCCCACGTAGGGATGAGTCCTCTTCGAGAGGAACTGAGCCAGCCCCTTGAGGTGCTGAAGGGTTTTCTCGTTCGGGTCTCTGAAGATAGCGACTTCTACGGCTACCCTTAGAGTTGCCCTCAGCCATGGGTCGAGGATGAGTGGAGAAACCCCCACAAGCTCTTCAATTATTTCATCTATTAAACCCAGACGCCTCTGGATAGAGTAAAATATCCCCGTTAGCTTGGAGTTTTCCCAGCCTTCTATCTTATACTTTGCAAATGCTTTTCTTTTTGCCTGCTGGCTGGGTTTTACTTCTTCCCCAAGCTTAAGGGCCTCTATCAGGGCGTAGAGCTGTCTGTCGCTTAGCTTTAGCTTACCCATATCAATCCCTCTCAAATCTGTAAATGTCTACCAAAATCCTCTCAAGCCTTTTTCGGTGGAAGAAAAACTGGGCCGGGATTTCAAAGGGCAAGGTTAGGCGGTGGGTAATTTTGAAGCCGTTGTCTTTAACAAAAGCTTCAATAAACTTCCTAACTTCTTCCTTGGCGAGGTGGATGGAATAAACAACATCGCTGACGTCAAAAGCCTTGAGAAGGAAAGGTCTATCCGCTTTTGGGTTTTGACTTCCAAAGGGAGGGTTCATTATCACAGTATCAACTTTCACGTTGAAGTCCTCTACCGGTGCATTCACAAACTCTATGTTGGTAATGTTCAGTGTTTTTGCATTTTCCATCGCTATCTCAAGGGCTTTTTTGTCTTTTTCGACTGCATAAACCTTTTTAGCCCCCATCAGGCTTGCTCCAATGCTTAAAACCCCGGTCCCGGCTCCAAGATCGGCTATGATTTTTCCCTCGATGTCTCCCATGGAATGGGCTAACCACAAAAGCTCCGCGGCAACGTCACCGGGAGTTCTATACTGCTCAAGCTCTGGTTTAGGTTCTTCAAAACCCTTCAACTTCGAGAGGATAATTGCGAGGTGTTTTTTCTTCATTCTATCACCTACGGGCTTGCAATATACTGGAGAAGCTCTTCCCAAGTCATGTTGAACTCAAGGCCCTCTATACCGAACATTGTCCCTGCTGTGGTCAATATAAACATTACCACAATCACCCCTAAGAGAAATCCGAACTCCGCTGTGAACGCCACAACGAGAGCTTCTTTTAAATTCAGTTTCAGCATTTTTAAAACCGCAAAAAGTACCAAAACCCCAAGAAAGAGGTCTATTCCAAGAGAAATTCCTACACCCACAACGGAGATTGCTAGAATCGAATAGCTTTTCATTTCCTTGTACGTGAAAACATCTAATGCTGTTTTCAGGAAGAGGTAGTATAGAAGCACAAGGAGGATATAGATGATAACATCAACATTCTGCATGATAGGGAATTGGAAATGGGGCTTATAAAGACTTTGGAAGCTTGAGGCTTATTCCAATGGGTTCGTCCTGATCCCGTTTGCCCCCGAATATTTCATCGAACTCATAGTCTTCTCTCAGCCCGAGCAGAATCTCAAGCTCTCTTGGAGTAAGCACTGGCTTTCTCCAGTTATCAACATCGTCTATCGGCACCCTCGGGCAGGCGACCACAACGTAAGCGTCAAAGTCAAAGCCTTCCAGAGCTGGGTAGCTTATGTGGTTCATAACTATCAGTTGGGCCTTTTTTCCACGTTCTCTCAGCAGCTTCGCGATTTTTCTGGCCTCTCCAAGTCTCAGCTGGCCTTTCTTGGTACTTGTTATTACTCCAAACTTCTCCGCATCGTATGCCTTGGCTATCTGTGCCCAGCGCTTCCTGATGAGCCGCTCTGCCTCTTTATCCATCCATATCGCATCGCCGCTGTACGGGTTTATAGCTAAAGTTGGCTTTTTTGTGGTTAAAGCAACGCCAATGGGGTGGAAGTAGCCTGCTCCAATAAAGAGAACTCCATCGGCTTCCACTTTTGCTGCAGAGAAATTGCACCCCAAAACCTGGCCCGGGAAGGAAACCCTTCCATCTCCTTTACCAACTTTTACCTCAAATCCTTCATTTTCAAGGAATTCTTTCGCCTTTTGCAAGTCCTTTATGTGCTGAACCGTCGTAACCAGGGCTATTCTCTTCCCAAGCTTTCTTATCTCAGATATGTTTTTTGATAACGCTTCAATCACCTCTACCTTTGCAAAGGCGGGAATGAAAATCGTCGGAACTTCGAGGTTAAGCACCATGTATGAGTGACCGAGGTGGATTAGGGCATCACACCCGAGCATTTTGGCTTCTTTATCTGCCGGATCGCAGGCGCCATAATTAACCTCACCGCTTATCAGGCTCTCTATGCCGTTTTCTTCAAGAAACTCTGCCAAAAACTGTGCCTCTTTCTTGAGGCCCTCAGGAGTTTGAATCAAAACTCTCTTCGCATTCAGCTCTCTCAGCTTCTCCAAAACTTCTCTCTCGTGAAGTTCGTACATAGGCTCACCAATTCCTTCAAAAACAAAATTCTTTTAAAGATTTGGCTCCAACAATACTTCGAACTTCGAGGTATGGTGGTGAAAATGAGAAAGCTCGGACTCTTGCTGATAATTGTTTTTCTTAGCACGTTCGCCCTAGCGGAAAGGCCCTATGACTATGTTGCTGAGGCCACATTCAACGCCCTTAAAACGGGTGATTATTACGTTTTGCGGCCCTATCTGGATGAGGAAATGAAAAGAGCCTTTGACGAAAATCAATTTAACGCTTTCAGGAACGATCTTATATCAAAATATGGGGAGTTTAAAGGCTACAGCTTTGTTAAAGAGGGGAAAACAGGAGAGTTCATACTTGGTTATTATAACTTTGAATTTGAGAGAGCAAATGTCACCATAAGGTTGGTGTTTAAAGAGGTCAACGGGGAATACAAGCTCTCCGGCATATGGATTGATGCAGTAAATTCAAAAGAAGCAGGTATTCCGTTAGGAGTTGCACTATTCTTCCCGGTCCTGGGAGGCTTTTTAGCATTGCTGACATTTTACATGCTTGGATTTAAGAAAATAGGTGTCGCGGAGATAATTTTGGGCATCATACTGGTTGCAATAACACTTGGCATTCAACCTCTAATACAGAATGCACCCTTCTTGGCAGTTGGTATAAGATCAAACTCGGAGATAGTTGCCAGGGGAACAATCTTCGTAGTTTTTGCGGCAGTGTGGCTTGGTTTTGTTGCTGGATTTTTCCAAGAGAGTCTGAAATATGGGCTTTCAAAAGGCAAGTATCTTAACGAGGCCCTTTTCATTGGTATTGGCTTTGGGCTTGGTGAAGCGATCCTTGTTCCTGCTTTACAGGCGATTCAGCTTATTGCATTGGGGGGGGTGACTCCAAGTCTCGCCAATGCTCTCGTTTCCATGCTCGAACGCTACTTGGCCACTCTGTTTCATGCCGGAACAACCGTGGTTTTGGCTTACTCCTACAAGAACGGCTTTGGGAAGAAGGCCCTACTGAGTTTGAGCATTGCTCACGGCATAATAGACACCTTTGCTGCATATTATCAATTCCGCCCCTCCACAGTAGTTTTGGTTATAACTTATGTGCTCCTCTTAGCAGTTTCACTTTTCCTGCTCCGCTATGGCTTGCCCAAAGTGAAGGAGGAGAGGGAGGAAGACAGGATTGTTTGGTGACCACAAGAAAAAGGCATTGGAGAAATTCAGAAAAGAAATTAGGGCGGGAATATACGCTTATTTAGTCCTTTCTTTTTTAAAAAAAGAGAAAACTCACGGTTATGCCTTAAGAAAAGCCCTTGAAAACATCAGTGGGGGAAAATTTGTGCCAAGTGAGAGCACTCTCTACGGAATCCTCAGGACCCTTGAGAGGTATAACCTGATAAAGGGAGAATGGATGGAAGTTGGAGGGCGGGTGAGGAG
>LGET01000105.1 GCA_001507935.1 Thermococcales archaeon 44_46 | reverse complement strand
AACTTAGGAACTCACTATTATGAAACCAATCGCCCTGAAGAGGCACTCCCAGTACTTAAGAGGGCACTGGAATACGCAAAGACGCCCGAAGAGAAGGGTCTTGTCCTGCACAACTTGGCCTTAACTTACGCAGATTTGGGAATGAAGAAGGAGGCCGTCAGCTCCATGGTGAAGTCGATCTGTATTCACTACTCGACACAGCATGAGTTGGGAGACGCTTCACTTTACGACGATGCTATCACTAGAATAATCGACATGACGGGCGATTCTCATACTGACATCTATGCCCTCAAGGTAGCCCTTGACCTGATCGGAGGAAACTTAAGCATAGAAGAAGCCAGAGACATACTTGAAGGAATTAACAGAGAAGAATGGCCATTAGCTGATGCTTTGTTCTCGATACTAAGTGGAGAGGAATACCAGACTCCAACTGAGGCACAAGAATGTGAGAAGCTCCTGCAGGATGTTGCAGAAAGACTCAAGAGAAGTGAATATGATTAACCTGGGGTGGTGAAGTTGGGCGCTACAGCTTTCATTCTCGTGGGGAACCGGCCGTACCTTACACCAGGTCTGCCTAACCCGGGTTACCTGCTACTTCTTTACGAGAACAACATGCCAGCTTGGGAGCTGATTCCACTCTATCCAGAGCTTGAGAAAGACCTAGGAAAAAGATCAGTAATCTGGATTCCCTCCATTGAAAATATGCTTGAAGATGCTCTCCTGATGGTGGGGATTTACGTTACCAAAGATCCCGAGCTCATAAAGATGGCGGAGAAGGTCTTTGGACGTAATTTCAAAGCGGAGAGAATAGAAATTGGAGGAAATCCGGAAGTTGAAAAGCTGAGGGAAATAGCCCGCAGAAACCTTCAGAGATATGATATCGGTCTTTTGATAATCCCTCTCAAGGATAGCACAATAATTAGACAGCTGGAGTACCTGAAGCGTTATGGGCGCCTTTGGTATTCTATCCACATTAGAAATGAGAAGCTTTCAAGTCAGCTGGAGGACTGGAGTGAAGACTAAACTAAAATAGATTCAGATACTTCAGATTTAACAAAAGAATCTCGAACGTGGATTTATGGAAAACTAAATAGCACTCCAGTTCTGAGTCCATTAAAAAAACTAAACAAAAAAGGAAAGAAATTACTTCAGCCACCTCTCCATCCACTCCACTATTAACTCAAGCCTCTTCATTCTGTGCTTGGGCTTTCCTTTTCTTGAGAGGTCGTGGTTTTCGCCCGGAAAGATTGCGAGCTCAACTGTTTTTCCAAGGTACTTCAAAGCCGTGAAAAACTGCAGAGCCTCTGGCAGCCAGCAGCGGTAATCTTCCATGCTGTGGATTATGAGGAGCGGCGTTTCCACGTTGGGCGCGTACTTTAGGGGGCTCTTTTCCCAGTAACCTTCGGTGTTGCTCCAGGGGTCGCCGCCGATCTGGTCAGGGGCGAAGTAGTAGCCGATGTCTGTCGTGCCGAAGAAGCTCACCCAGTTCGAGATGGAGCGCTGGGTCACAGCAGCCCTGAACCTCTTCGTGTGGCCGACTATCCAGTTCGTCATGAAGCCGCCGTAGGAGCCGCCGGTGACGCCTATCCTCTCTCCATCTATGAAGTCGAACCTCTTTATCGCCTCATCAACCACTTCCATTATGTCCTGATAATCTCTCTCCCCGTAGTGCTCCCTTATGTCAGCAAACTCCTCTCCGTAGCCGTCGCTTCCCCTTGGATTGGAGAATATTACGACAAAGCCTCTGGCAGTTAAAACATGGAACTCGTGCATGAACGAGTAGCCGTAGGCCGTCTTCGGCCCCCCGTGAATTTCGAGAACTGCCGGGTACTTCTTGCCCTCCTCAAAATCAACGGGCTTCATAATCCATGCATCTATCTCAACGCCGTCGCTCGCTTTGACTTTGAAGTGCTCCGGCTTAGAGAGCTTGTACTCCCTTATCCATGCATTGAAGTCTGTGACTTTCCTCTCCTTCCCATCTTTGAGGATGTAAAGCTCCGTCGGGGTTGTTGCATCCTGAGCAATGAAAGCTATGTAGTCTCCGATGCCGAAGGTCTCTATGCTCCTGTCTCCTCCGATAACCCTTTCAATTTCTCCGTTTAGGTTAACTCTGAAGAGGTTTGCCCTTGGGCCGTCTGTGGCTATGTAATAAACCCAGCCGTCCTTATAAACAAGTGGGTTCCGAGAGGGGCCTCTCACATCGCAGTTGAGAGAGTTGTAAGCCGAGCGGTCAAGCTTTGCCGTGAGCTTTTTGGCCTCTTTCGTCTCGGGATTGAAGTGATAGATGTGAGTGTTCGTTGGAATGCCTCTCTCAAGCGTGCTCATTCTAAGTATAAAAGTGCCGTCTTCAAGAGGGACAAAATCCCCAATGCGCCACTTTGAATCGGTTAGCTTCTCGACCTTTCCGCTCTTGACGTCAACCACATAGAGGTCGCTTATCATGGGCTTCTTTTCCCTATCTTCCTGGGCAACAAAGTAGATTTTGCTTCCATCTTTGCTCCATTTTAGAGTTTGAACGTTAAGGTTTCCTCTCGTCAGCTTTCTCTTTTTCCCGCTCTCGACATCGACAAGATAGATGTGGTTCCGCTTTCCATAAACCCAGCCAACACCGTTGAACCAGAAGGGGATTTCCTTGATTATGTGCACGTCGTCCTTTTTCTTTTTTCTCTCGATCTCCACTGGGGTTATGACGGCGAGTGTTTTGCCGTCAGGTGAAAACTCGTAGTCATTTATTCCAAATTTAAACTTCGTGAGAAGCTTTGCCTCTCCTCCCGCGGTTGGGATTAAGTAAAGCTCAGCCTCCTTGCTTTCCTTGTGCCTTTTGGATGTGAAAGCTATGAACTTACCATCTGGCGAAAAGCGCGGATTCGAGTCTTTTGGTCCAGAGGTGAACTGTTTAACGTTCCTTCCATCGTAGATGTAAATTTTCGAGAAATAGTCGTCTTTTTCTATGCTGATTTCGCTTACCGTAAAGGCGACTTTTCTTCTGTATACATCAAGTCCACCGACAAGCTTAAAGTTCCCCAAGTCTTTGATATCAATCCTTTTCATTAAGACCACCATATTAAGTATGCCCTTTTCGTATAAAAGCTTAGCGTTTAAATGAACGTCGAAACAAATCACAAAAGCAATACAACAGAAATATTTAATTAACTCTATAACAGTAGTTGGGGGATAGGATGTTGTGTCCATTAATAAAGACTGAATGCAAAACTCATGAATGCGTAATGTGGGTATCTCAAGAAAATAAAAATAGCGAAGGTTATTGCCTCGTGGTAGAGGGGCTCAAAGAGTATATAAGGCAGTTTGAAATAGAGTTGTCACCTGAGGATCAAAACAACCTCGAAAATACCAATAAGTTTGTTGATGAAAGCGATCCTGAAGAGCTTGCTAACGAAGTTTTGTCATTTATTAAGAAAGAGGGAGAAAAGTACAACTTCTCAACTGGTGATCTGAAAAGGTTACTCCCGTATGCTATTCAGGCTTATCTTACCAAAAAATTTGGGCTATTTGGTCTTGAAATCCTACAAAGTAACCCTCTTTTTGTACTAAAAATTGAAGAAGCCGAAATAATATTGCATAAAAAGTTAGAAGAATCTGCAAAGCAAGAAACACACAGTGTGGATGTTGAAAAGTTAGCTAAGGAATATATTCAATACCTAAAAGAGAAAACTAAAACGGATAAAATGTCAGAGTTATACAGAAAGTTCTACTTATATCTGAATGAATTTCTCGATAAAAAGGGTCTTCGTAACTATCAGATAAAAAGGTTACTTGAAGACACTATTAGAGTACTCTTAAGAGAAGAGATGGAAAAAGAAGAGCGGGAAAGAATATTGGAAGAACAAAAGTTAGTTCCAAAGTTAGTTGAAGAAATCGTAGAATGGACAAGAGCAAACAACTTGAAGAGAATACGCAAAACAGATGTTGAGGCATTTCTAGTGGAAAAGAACTTCGGGGACTTGCATTATCTTACCAAAGATTCAATCTGGAAGTTAGCAAATGCAAAACTAAAAACAAAATAGAAATCTATCTAATAAATCCTTTCAATACCTCCATCAATTAGAGGATTTGAATAAGATTCTCAATCTTTTTAAACAACTCCTCCTTCTTTATTCCGGAGGTGAAAGTTATGACCGTGAAAGTGAGATTCGACAAAGAAGTGAGAGACTATGCTAAAAGCGAGGGTGTTAAGGATCCAACTCTAAAGCTCACTGAAACCGCTCTCGCTGAGGCTATTGAAGAATTCCACCGGAGAATGATAGTTTTAGCTGGGGATACGATGAAAAAAGCCACTTTGGCTGGAATTCTTGCCGGGGCTTCTGCCAAAATAATATCCACAATTCTTGAGGAACTTATGGGGAAAAAGCTTAGGGATGAGAGCGAGGATAAGGTGGAAGTTCTTTATGCAACCGATGCCCTTGGACAGGAAACTTTTGGAAGAAAGAGGTATGAAGAATTTAGAAAGCATTTTGATGTTCTTGCCGGAGAAAATGTAAACGTTACCGCCGTTACTTTTAAACACACCCGCGATATTCTTGGGAGAACTTATGACCTGCTTGTTCTTGATCTCAGCTATGATTTCTCCCCTAATGATCTTGGTAGGATAATAGAAACCGTAAGGGGCGGAGGGTTAATATTCATCCTTGCCAACCCATTTGAAAAGTGGAAAAACATGTGGACTGGCTTCCATAAGAGCCTCGTTACTCCGCCCTACACCATAGACGATGTGAAAAAGAGGTTTAACAGGAGACTCATCAGAAAGTTCGAAGAGCACGAAGGAATTTACATTCTAAACGCCGAAAACCAAAAAATTCTAAAGGGTCCAAAAAACGAGAAGAGTCAGGCAAAGCTCCCTGAAAGGGAAAAAATCGAGATACCGGAGGAAACAAAATTCCCGAGAGAGCTCTATGAGCTCTGCCTCACAAACGGCCAGGTTGAGGTTCTTAAGGCCCTCGAAGAGCTGATAGAAAACGATGGGATGGTCGTCCTAACGGCGGATAGAGGAAGAGGAAAGAGTGTCAGCGTTGGTATAGGTTCTGTTGGTCTTGCGGTGAAATCAAAGAAAAAGCGCGTGAGGATTGTTGTCACGGCCCCAGAGCTCGAAAACGTGCAAAGCTTATTCCGCTTTGCGAAGAAAAGCCTCCAGAAGCTCGGCTACAAGCCAAAGGTCATAGAAGAAAACGGTCTCATAAAGGAAATATATGCCAAAGGAATTGGTCTCAGATACTATCCCCCAACTCAAGGGTATAGAATGAACGCAGACGTTTACGTAATTGACGAAGCCGCTGGAATTCACGTTCCGATCCTCCACCAATACCTCAAAAAGCCCAAAGTAATTTACTCCTCCACAATCCACGGATATGAGGGGGCGGGAAGGGGTTTCTCTGTCAAGTTCCTAAAAAAGGCCAAGGAGAAGAGAGAGTTCAAGGAGATACATCTCTCGGTGCCGATTAGATACGAGAGCAACGACCCGATTGAGAGGTGGCTCTTTGACGTTCTCCTGCTGGATGCCGAGCCTGTGGAGCTAACTGAGGAAGACTACGAGCTCATTAAGAAAAAGGAAGTTTACTTCGAAAAGCCCGACCTCGATGACTGGTTTGAAAACGATAGAGAAGATTTGAGGCACTTCGTTGGTATTTACGTTCTTGCTCACTACAGGAACAGGCCAAGTGATGTAGCACTTTTAGCCGATGCACCACACCACGAAGCGAGGGTTTTGAGGCTCAAGAATGGAAAGATAGTCTGTGCCGTGCAGATAGC
>LGET01000104.1 GCA_001507935.1 Thermococcales archaeon 44_46 | reverse complement strand
ATCCTGGAGAGGTTTCTATACGAAAAGGGGATCCATCCGGCTGATTTCATTGTGGTGGATAAGGGGTACGAGAACGTTGAAGGGAAAGAGATAATAAGCACACGAACCGAAAGCGAGCTTTCGGCTTTTCTTGGACGCTTAGGGCTAAGGCTACTCTCAAACGGAATCCTATACCTTCAGGGAAAGAAGGAGATATACCAGATAACCTCTCTCAGCAAAGAGCTTCTAAGGGAAATCAAAGCTAGAGGGGAGCTAAAAGAGGAACCCATTAGGCTTGAGCTCAAAAGCCTAAACCTCCCGCCAAGATTCATTGAAAGACTTAAAGCCCTGGAGCTTATGGAGGACACGCTGGTGATAAATCACGCAGAGCTCCCTCTTTCAGAGGTTTTGGAGAGGGCTATTAAAGGAACCGTTAAAATTCCGGAAGTCCTTAAAGTTGGCCCCCTAAAGCTTCGGCTGTTTGATAACGAGCTCCACGAAGTGTTAAAGAGGGGAAGAGAGCTTCTCATAAAACCCCCGGTAGTGATTTGGGACAGCTATGTGGATTCTTTAGAAGATTTTGAAGCCGGCGAAATTGGGGATGGGACTTACAGAGCCCCCCTGTTCTTAAAAGCCCACAAGGGATTTCTAATACTCCGAGAACCCCCCGAGGAACTCCTTGAAAAGCTCTTGAGGATTAAGGAAAAAGGGAGTGCAAAGATTAAGGGCTTCAAAGTTCCGGTGGAGTTCACGTTGATAGTGGAGAGCAAAAACCCAAAAAAGTACGACCTGCCGGTAAAGATAAAACTGCCGTACTTAAGCGGGGAGGAATTTAAAGAGCTCCTAGAAGAAAGGGTCAAATTAGAGGTGCCGGATGAAGCAGTGGTGAAAATACCCGAAGAGAAAAGAACTTTCAGAACCGCTTCAACTCTATCAAAGCTCTTCAAGAGGCTTAAGGAGACGAAACCCAATACAAAGCCAGAAGAACTTTTAAATGAAGCGCTTGTACTGTTTCTTGGTGAGGAGAATGAAGGTCATTGATGGAAGCTATGGAGAGGGCGGGGGGCAAATACTAAGGACTGCACTTGCCCTTTCAGTCATCACAGGAGAGGCTGTTAAGATAATAAACATCCGTGCTAAGAGACCAAAACCCGGGACTAAGGCCGCAACACCTCTACGGCGTTTTAGCTCTCAAGGAGCTTTCAAATGGAGAAGTAAAGGGAGCGAGAGAAGGTTCAACTGAACTGGAGTTTTACCCCAAAGAGACAAAAACAAAACACATTAGGGTACCAATAAAAACTGCCGGCAGCATAACCCTTGTTCTCCAAGCCCTTCTGCCAGCGATGGTCTTTGCAGAGGGTGAAGTTACCTTCGAGATAACGGGAGGAACCGACGTCCCCTGGAGCCCTCCAGTTGATTATCTCAAGCATGTAACCCTCTACGCCCTCGAAAAGCTCGGTGTTAGGGTGGAGCTAGAAATAAAGAGGAGAGGCCACTACCCGAGGGGCGGAGGATTAGTCGTTGGTAAAGCCTATCCTTGGGAAGAAAAGAAGCCCTTGATTGCCACAAAGTTCAAAGAAATCCACAGCTTTGAAGGAATAAGCCACGCTGTAAGGTTGCCTTCTCACGTCGCTATAAGACAGGCAAAAGCCGCAAGAGAAGTCCTTGAGAGGGTTTATCCTTCTGTGCCGGTGAAGATTAAGGAGGAATTCTACGAGCCGGGAAAAGACCCCCACCTAGGCCCGGGAAGTGGGATCGTTGTATGGGCGAATACAGATGTTCTTCGCCTAGGAGGAGATGCCCTTGGGGAGAGAGGCAAGCCAGCAGAGGTCGTGGGAAGAGAAGCCGCAAATGAGCTTATAGAGCAATTAAAGACAGGACATGCAGTAGACAAGTTTCTCGGTGACCAGCTCATACCATTCTTAGCCTTTGCAGGAGGAGAGATATGGGTTAGCGAAGTCACGAAGCACCTCGTCACAAATGTCTGGGTCGTGGAGCAGTTTTTCGGAAAGGTCTTTGAGGTAGAGGGAGAACTCGGAAAGCCCGGGAAAGTGAAAGTTGTGAGAAAGGTTAGGGTCTAGCTAAGGTTTTAAATATTTTCCACTACAACCATCAACCGGGGGAAAATGGAAATAGTAATTCCAGAAGATATAATCGCCGCAATGAAGCTTCCGAGGAAAGAAGTAGAGGAAACTGAAAATTGATCTTGCGGTTATTTTGTATCAGCGAGGAGTTCTCTCCCTCGGAAAAGCTGCCAAGCTTGCGGGAGTAACCAAGAGAGAGTTCCTTGAGGAACTGGCCAAGAGGAGATTCAACTCCTCTGACCCATCTTGCCAAGATTGGCAGACTTGAACTTCTTCGAGAGTTCTTTGGGGAAATAATTATCCCCGAAGCCGTTTATCGAGAGTGCGTCCTTGAAGGTGGCGAGAGCGAAGATGCAAGGGCAATTAAAAACGCCGGATGGATCAAGGTGGAGAAGATATCCGACGAGAGGTTAAAACGTACTCTCATGCTTGAACTGGATGAAGGTGAGAGCGAGGCGATAGTTCTAGCACTTGAAAAGAACGCCGAGCTTATTTTGATCGACGACTATGATGGTCGAGAAGTAGCGAGGGCTCTGGGACTTAGAGTTGTGGGAACTATCGGCATTCTCCTCAGAGCGAAGTTTCGTGGGGAGATAGAGAGCCTTAAGGACGAGCTCGAAAAGCTGAAAGCCACGGGCTTCTGGCTGAGCGAGGAGCTTTATGAAAGAATTTTGAGAGAGGCGGGAGAGGTTTAGATTTTGATTGATATCTCTGCCTTGTCGCCCTTCTTGAACTGGATGGCGAAGAGAGCCTTCTCGATGGAGCGCTTGCGGAGGTAATGAAGGATCATCAAGATAAAACTCCCAAATGAGGCCAGCGAAAGAACTCCAGTTATCATCCATAAATACGACCAGTTCTTAACAGCCAAGACTCCCGTGGTTATTGCTAAAGCTAAAAGCCCCAAGTAAAAACCAGAGCCAAGCCAAGCGAGAAGGGCTGCCATAAACGCATCGCTTTGATATTTTAAAGCCTTCTTGTATCCCGATTCCAAAATCTCAATATCCTTCATCTGCGGATAATCCTCTCTGTAAGCTTCCACGAATTCCTGTGCATCTATCTGGAGATAGTGAAATGCAGCTGAAAATAAAAATTGACTCAAGTATGAACACTAACGGAGTTCCCAATGTGAGAATACCCCCCTAAAAGACTCAACAGAAAGCTTCATAACTCCCCTCAGAGAAGGTAACCCAAGTGATGGCAACGCCTAGGATGACAACAATAACCATGGGCAGCAAGTAATCCTCAATATAATCTTGGAATTTTCTTTCTACCTCTTCCACCCTGCCCATTTCTCTTCTCCCGAAGGGTTAATATATTGGCTAGCCATAATTTTCCTTGGGGAGCATCATGTGGGAAGAGATAGAGCGCCACTTAAGACTTGCAGAAGAGGAGCTTTCCTCAGCGCATATACTTCTGAAAAACAACAAGCTTAGAGATGCAATAAGTAGAGCATACTATTCAATGTTCCATGCCGCTAAAGCATTACTCTTAACAAAAGATATAAAGCCAAGAAAACACTCTGGAGTTGTCAAGATGTTTGGGCTGTATTTTGTGACGGAAGGATTTATTGAAGAGTTATATGCTAAAGCACTTAACAAGGCCTTTGTTCTGAGATCTCGGGCAGATTATGATATTTATTACCAGCCAACACATGAAGAAGCTGAAGAACTTGTTGAAAGTGCTGAAGCATTCTTGGACAGGGTTAAAAAGGCTCTGGAGATGATCAAAAATGAAGAAAAAAGCCCTTGAAGTATTCTTAAAAAGAATAAAAGAAAAATTTGGAGATGAAGTACAGGAGATTATTGTATTTGGCTCCTATGCAAGAGGAGAGAGTGAAGAAGAAAGCGATATAGACGTGATGATTGTTGGTAACGTTCCACTTGAAGATGTCATAGATATTTCTACCGAAGTACTTCTTGAGTATGGGGAGCTCATAAGCCCGATTATTATTTCTCCAGAGGAATTCAGAAGGAGAAATGATTCGTTCATACAAACTATTAAAGAAGAAGGGATAAGAGTTTAATTGCCCTTACTCATCTATCTCCACATCATAAACCTTTTTTGGATTCTCAACGTGGATTTTGTAAGCTGTTTCCTCGTCCATTAAGCCCTGCTGGAGAAATGCTTTTGTCCTCTTGGGCACGGTTTTGGGGCCTAAAACAGCTCCCGGCCTCTTTTTATCGTCTATGTAATCGGTCTCCATCAAGAACCTGCTTCCCTGCATTAGGGCTTCCATAAGGGCTTTTTCGCTCGCCAGAATTGAGGGAAAAACCCCAACTTCTTCGGCAACCTTGACCAGCGGCGGGGAGTAATGCTTGACGACTTTGTAGGGCTTTATGCCCACTTCTTTGACAATCGCTCCAAGCTCTCTGAACTTCTCTTCATTAAAGCTCTCCGTGTGGAGCTGGACTGCACAGTCTGCCTCTTTGGCTAATTCCATCCCATACTTCATGAGCTCTATGCTTGCCTCCCAGATTTCCCCGGGAACCTCGTAGTGTGGCCTTCCTATCTCACCTATCGCTATTGCCTTTCCCTCAAGGCAGAGTTTTTGGGCATATTCTAAAGCCTTCATGACCTTGTTTTTAGCGTATTCCACACCTTTCTTCTCCGCAAGGTGGACAAACTCCGCCGGGTGAACTCCAACCACGGCAAAGGCTTTAACTGGGGTTTCTTTGTTAATCCGCTCCACAAGGCTTATGTGAAAGTCCATGGCCTTCATGAAGTCCTCAGCTTTAACTCCTTCAAACCCATAGTCGTGGGCGCTCTTATAAACGACGTTTAGATGCGTCCCTCCAGCCTTGTGGAATTCTTTAACCGCCTCTAAGAACAGCCCTTTAAAGGGGTCAACGTGAAAGTGGTTGTCAAATATTATCATATCCACCACCAAAAAAGCATGAGTGAAGGGGTTTAAAAGCTCTTAGGACTGGTAAACCTCAAGTATATCCTCAACTTTTGCATTGACCCTTCCCTCTAAACTAAGGGCCACTTCATCATATGCGAGTGCAAAATCGACCCTTTGATTGTCTTTCTGTATTTCCCTTATGAGCGCAGCGCCATTTCCCTTTATTTTATAGCCCGGGTAGATAACTCCTTCAACAACCTCTCCAACCAGAATTTCCCTGCCAAAGATTTCAAAGACCTTTTCCACCTTAAACTTAGCCACGGGCCGTTTTGAGACTATCTCAATTGCATCATCTTTCTTTCTGAAAATGTCAAAGAGCCCCATGTTCACCACTGGAGTATTCTCTCAAGGGAGGCCTCATATTCCTTACCCAAAAGCTCTATAAACGAAGTCTTACCAAAGAGAACCTTTCCCTTTCCGTATTCCCCTTTGAGGTACACCAGAGTAGTCGCTATCTCTTCCAGCTCTGGGATTGGGTTGAACTCGAGATTTGAAGCAACTTTTTTGTCTATTATATAAAATGCCTTTCTGCTCTTGTTACCTAAGAATCCCTGAATGGAGCTTATCACGGTGTAGAACTCATTAGAGTTCTGGAAGAAAGCGAAAAGCCTTTCAAGCCCAAGAACTATGTTGATGTACTTCCCCTCAGAAAAAACTTTGTTTGCTATGTCCTCATATCTGTTCAAATATATTACCGGCTCTGGTTCCAGGGGAATTCTTCCCACAACGTTTCCAACGTTCATCTTTCCTCCAGTTTTGATTACAAAGACGTCTGAAAAGTCCTCATTAATGCCAAGGAGCTTGAGCTGCATTTTTACAAGGAAAAGCATGTCCAAGCTGTCATCAATCATAATTTTCATTCCTTTCTCTCGTGCATACTTAACTAAAACATAAGTGGCAATAACCGAGCCGTAAGAAGT
>LGET01000103.1 GCA_001507935.1 Thermococcales archaeon 44_46 | reverse complement strand
GGCAGGCCTACTATACCAGTAAAGAGAGTTGAATAGAACAGGAACTTCTCTTCCTCTTCCCACCTAAAGAGAACCAATTTAAGCAAAATCTTGCTCAACTCATACCTAAATTTGAAAAACAACGCCATAAGAGTTCCTAAATGCAAGAGCAGAGAGTAAGAATAGGCCTGCTCTGGGGGAATCTTGAGAAGGTTTATTAACAATAACATCACTTGTCCAGAACTGCTTATTGGTAACCACTCCGTAATCCCTTGCAGTAGTCCAATAAAAATGGCTTGGTAATACTCCATTGCTGTCACTATGAAAAATAACTAAAGTATGATAAATAAACCTTTCGTAGCTCAAAGGTAAAAAATTAAGAGAAACGCTCAAATTTGAATCTCTGAATTAGTTTTAGGGGTAAACAATATCAGATAACTTCAGCGAAGGCGAATTTTCTCTTCACACTGTTAATTACAATCTCCACTTCGTCCCCAACTTTGGTGTTTGGAACGAAGACTACAAACCCTTTAATTCTAGCAATTCCATCTCCGCCTTGTCCAATACTCTCTATCTTAACCTTATACCTTTCTCCAACCTTAACTGGAGCTTCAAATCTTCTTCCACCAAATCTATCTCCATACATTTCCAACAATCTCCTTTCAAATTTTCAGCACCCCAGAAGAGTGCTAATGTTAGTTCTTTTGTGGGTTTATAAAGGTTTGCATTTCGTTTTTTTGCATGCACTATAATAGTGATCTGAGCAATTAAAAGTTCTTTAATGTTCATAATCTATGCTACGTAGTCCATAAGTAGACATGAACAAACGCTTTTCTACATAACCTTAGGTTAAAAACAAGGCTTTTTATACCTTTATTGTTAATTTAGACTTTTACAAAACCCTTTTAAAAGAAATTGTTGAAGTATACATCGCATCGACAAAAGCGAAAATAGTGAGAATAAAGGCTTGGATTGAGATTCGAGGTGGGAAAAATGAGTTTCATTGTTTCATTTGTATGGTCGTTTGTGCTTTGGCTTGTACTCACAGCAGGTACCAAAGGAATGCTCTGGAGCACGGAAGAAGTAATCGCAGGGATTATATTCGCTGCAATCGTCGGGCTTTCAACAAAGAATATCATAGGAGAAAAAGCTCAGAGATTCCTAAACCCAGCAAAGTGGCTTGGATTCCTAGTTTATGCCATTGGCCCCCTCTTCTGGGGGATGGTAAAGGCAAATTTTGACGTTGCTTATAGAGTAATCACCGGAAAAATAAAGCCAGGGATTGTTAGAGTACCCGTTGACCTTGAAAATGAAGCCCAATACACAATACTAAGCAATTCAATTACCCTCACTCCTGGAACCTTGACAGTGGATGCCTGCCCAGAAGAAAAAGCCCTCTACGTCCACTGGATATACGTAAGAGACGAAGAACCAAAGAGCTCTGAACCCGTTGCAGGTTCTTTTGAAAAATGGGCAAGGAGGTTAGGGAAATGATTTTCACAGAGTTCTTTTACGGAGCAATAGTAATTGCTCTTGGGGCGTTCATAACTCTGATTCGTGTCATGCTTGGACCTAGTGTTCCTGACAGGGTTGTTGGTGTTGACACATTAAACACCCTTATCGTGGCCGGAATGATCCTCCTGGGAGCAGCTTATGACAGAGTAATTTACATCGATATAGCCATAGTTTATGCCTTGCTCAGTTATATTGGGACTTTGGTAATTGCTAAGTATCTCCAGGGGGGATTGGAGTGATTAAAAGCATAATTTACGTTTTTCTGGCAATCAGTATTACTTTCAACTTGCTCGGGAGCGTTTCACTTCATAGATTTCCCGATGTTTACACCAGATTACATGGCGCAACAAAGTGCACAACTTTTGGAACGATATTTGCCGTCTTGGCTGTAATTGTCCATGCAATTTGGCAAATAAAAGAAACAGGGAATCCAAAGTATCTTCAAATGGCATTGCACAGCTTGGTTGCTCTTATAGCCTTGTTGCTTACAAACCCAACAGGAGCTCATGCAATAGCGAAAGCTGCACATTTGAGCGGATATAAACCAGCAAGGGCTGTTATTGATGCTTATGAGAAGAAGTTGAGGGGTGAAGAAGCATGAACCCATTAACCGTTGATATGATAATTCAAGCGGGGCTCCTCATTGGAATATTGCTTTCTTCATACTGGATGATAACCACAAGGGATTTACTTTCAGCAGCCCTAGCGTCTGCGGCTATGAGCCTCCTTCTTAGTTTGGAATTCTACATGCTTCATGCACCAGATGTTGCCATAGCGGAAGCAGCTGTTGGTGCGGGTGTTGTTACTGCAATAGTTGTTTATGGGATTTCAAAAACCGAGAGATGGGAGCGTGAGAGTCCATGAGAAGAACTGTCGGAGCGTTATCCTTGCTCTTCATACTCGGAATGTTGCTTTTAATTGCTCATCCAAATTACGGCCTAAAATTTGGCTTAGGCGGGGAGGACTGGCAAAAGTATCGCTATACAGACCAGTACTACATAGATCATGGCATTGAAGAAGTGGGTGGAACTAACATTGTTACTGACATAGTCTTTGATTACAGAGGATACGATACCCTTGGAGAGGCCACGGTTCTTTTCACTTCAATAGCGGGAGCAGTCGCATTGCTTAGAAAATGGAGGGAGGAAAATGGGGAGTGACATGGGGCTTATAGTTAAAACAATGGCAAGAGCTACTATACCTCTCATAGGGATTTTCGGAGCTTACGTTGTTGCTCATGGACATCTGACCCCCGGAGGAGGTTTCCAGGGTGGAGCCACAATTGCTGGAGCGGGAATACTATTCCTTATAGCATTTGGACTCAATGAAGCCAAGACCAGGATAAACAAGAACTTATATTCCGCCCTTGAGGGAGTAGGAGGCCTAGTTTTCTTGATAGCTGGAATGCTCGGTCTGGGTGTAGCGTTCTTCTACAACACCCTATGGCATAACGGTCCAATTTTCAATGGAGAACCAGGCACACTTCTTTCAGCAGGTTACCTTCCAATAATGAACTTGGCAGTGGGTCTGAAAGTTTACACAGGGCTGGTAAGTGCTGTCTTTGCAATGGCTCTCTTTAGGAGGTGGAGAAAGTGATACCACTGCAATTTGTTACGGCATTTTTAATGATCTTCATGGGCATTTACGCGTTCTTGTACAAGAGAAACCTCATCAAATTAATCCTGGCCCTCAATTTAATTGATGCAGGCATACACCTCTTGCTGATAAGCCTCGGATATAGATTGGAAAACGGAGTTTTACCTACAGCGCCCATTTACACTGGGTATGAAACATTGAAGGGCACTCCAATGGTTGGCCCAATACCACAGGCTTTAGTGCTCACGAGCATAGTCATTGGAGTTTGTGTGCTCTCATTGGCAATGGCATTGACGATAAACGCCTATAGACACTACGGAACCCTTGACGTTAACAAGTTAAGGAGGTTGAGAGGATGACGCTCCCGTTTCTAATCATAATTCCATTATTCGGAGCATTTTCAATGCCTATCATTAGCTTATTTGGAAAGAAGCTCAAGGAATATTGGGCACTCATAATCAGCGGCGCTACACTCGGAGTTGCTGCTAAGATATTTTACACAGTATGGAAGACCAACGAAATCATCCTTTATACCCTCGGGAGCGAAAGCCCAATTGGCAAAGGAGTGAAGTTCCCAATTAGAATTGTATGGGAAGTTGACTTACTTGGAGCGCTCTTGGCTTTAACAATAACCTTCGTGGGCTTTTTGGCAGTGCTGTATTCTCTTGGCTATATGAAGCATGACACTGGCTTGGAGAAGTACTACACATTGATACTCATTTTGGAGCTGGGAATGCTGGGAATTGTTATCACCGGGGATATCTTCAACTTCTACGTGTTCTTGGAAATAATGAGCATTGCAAGCTATGCGTTAGTTGCCTTCAGAAACGACACATGGGAAGGAATTGAAGCGGGAATTAAGTACATGTTTGTTGGCTCAGTAGCGAGCTCTTTCATTCTCTTGGGCATTGCGCTGCTCTATGGACAATATGGAACACTCACAATGAGTTATCTCTCCCTAAAAATAGCCGAAAACCCCACAATCGTGGCAAAGGTGGCACTGGCCTTCTTTATCGGAGGGCTGCTCTTTAAGAGTGGTGCAGTTCCAGTTCACATGTGGCTTGCAGATGCACACCCAGCAGCCCCAAGTTCAATCTCCGCAATGCTTTCGGGATTAGTCATCAAGGCGGGTGGAGTTTATGCAGTGGCAAGGATAGTATTCAGCATTTTCAACCCAGGACTGCACGCTTACCTAAAAGCGTTCAACATGCCCTCAATTAACATGGAGGCAGTTGGCTGGGTTATAGTGTTCTTTGCTTGCCTGACGCTCCTCATAGGAAATGCAATGGCCGTAGTGCAGACCGACATGAAGAGGCTTTTTGCATTCTCAAGTGTGGGGCAGATAGGGTATATTCTGCTCGGAATTGGTATTGGAACCCTCGCCTATGGTAGCAGGGCAGGTGAACTAGCACTGGCTGGAGCAATATACCACATAGTGAACCACGCATTGATAAAGGCACTCCTCTTCTTTGTGGCAGGAGCAGTTATCCATGAAGTCGGCACGAAGAACCTTAACGAGTTGAGCGGACTGGCAAGAAAAATGCCTATGACAACCCTTGCATTTATAATAGGTGCTGCGGCAATCATAGGTCTTCCACCATTAAACGGATTTGCTAGCAAGTGGATTATCTATGAGAGCTCCGCTATGTACAACCCAATCTTGGCAGCTATTGCCGTCGTTGGTACAGTGTTCTCCCTAGCAGCATACACCAGGGTGCTCTTTACGTTCCTAGGCAGAGAGAGCGAAAAGGTGAAGAGTGCAAAAGAGCCAGAAATGAGCATGCTTATTCCAATGCTGATTCTAGTAGTTGCAATTGTTGTCATGGGTCTCCTTCCATGGCAGATAAACGATAAAATAATGCTCCCGACAGCAAGAATGCTTGAGCAGCTCAATGGTGAGTATATGGTCGCTCTCTTAAAATTCCTTGGAGGTGCATGAAATGTTCGGCTATTGGGATGCTCTCTATTTCCTTTATGCTTTCTTCATTGGTCTGGTGATTAGTTATTTGCTCATGAAATGGGCAGAAAAAGCCAGCACTGGCACTAGAAGGGCTGGAGATGGAACAAAGATTTACATCAGCGGTGAGGATCAAGATAAGATTATACCTCATTTTGAGCACTTTGAGGGCTACTTTACCGGAAGGCACGTAATGTGGGGCTTAATAAGAGGAGCTCAAAGGATGTTTTTGGCATTTAGAAAGGAACACACTGGTCTGCTTACAGATTATGTTGCATACCTCTTGCTCACTGTAGCAATAGTGCTTGGAGCGCTCGTCATCGGGGGGTGAAGTAATGAACGAGAGAGAAATGCTTGAGAAAAGAATTTCAAAACTCTGTAAGTACCTTGGAAGGTCACCGTGGGTATTTCACGTTAACAGCGGTTCATGCAATGGATGTGATATTGAAATAATAGCTGCTCTTACACCCAGGTATGACGCAGAGAGATTTGGAGTAAAGCTTGTTGGAACACCAAGACATGCAGATATCCTGTTGGTAACCGGCCCAGTTACAGATCAAAGCCTTGAAAGGGTTAAATTGATATATGAACAAACTCCGGATCCAAAAGTTGTTGTTGCTGTGGGGGCATGCCCAACTGGTGGTAGTGTGTTTTTTGAAAGTCCATTTACTAATGCTCCCTTGGACAAACACATCCCTGTGGACGTCTTTGTTCCAGGATGCCCTCCAAGACCAGAGGCAATACTCTATGGTGTGGTTTTGGGATTGGAAAAGCTCATAAAAAAGATAGAAGGTGAGAAAGAATGACCCCCGAAGAATTCTTGGAGATGATTCTAACAAAATTCC
>LGET01000102.1 GCA_001507935.1 Thermococcales archaeon 44_46 | reverse complement strand
TCTCGCGAGCATGTTTTTCACCTCTTGTATCACTTCGAGTGATAATACAGAGATACCAAATCTTGATGATTGTAAACATATTTATAAGCTTTTCTGTATCAGTCTGTTCATTAATGAACAAAAAAGATTTAAAGACCTAAGGAAAAGAAGCACTCATGAGGAGTCTTTTTATAAAACGTGCACATTTGGAGGAAATCTTAGCCAAGGCCAGAGAGAGCAAAGTTGAAGTATGCGGATTTTTGATAGGGACGATGAAAGGGGAAGATGCCTTTGTGGACTACGTAGTCTTTGCAGAGAATCGGTTAAATTCCCCAGTAAAGTTTGAGATAGGCCCTTTAGAAACGCTCAAAGTTCTTGAAAAAGCCGAAAAAGAGGGGAAGGAAATAGTTGGGATATTTCACTCCCACCTTAATTGTCCCCCATATCCCTCTCCCAGGGATTTGAAAGGCATGGACTTGTGGAGAAACGCATGGCTGATAGTAAATAACATTGGAGAATATAGGGCGTTTGTTCTCGAAAACGGTCAAATAAAAGAAATTAAGGTCGAGGTGGTTTAGTCTTCGATTATAATCTCTATTTTCCTCCCATCTTTGTATCCTTTCATGGCGGAGAGCATGCCTTTAATGGTCTTTTCAACAAGCTCCTGAACCCAGTCTTTCATTGGGAGCTCCTTTCCGTCTATTCTAACGGTTACCTTTGGCTTTGAGCTCAATACGACGCAATCCTCTGTGCTCCTTTCGCCCTTTACTATGAGTTTTGCCATTTCATAGCAGTTGAGCCCGCACTGTCCGCAGTTGATGTTTGGCAGCATAAAAGCTTTCTCTTCCACTAAATCGGCCAGCTTTTCTGGGTTTTCGAGGGGGTTTATTACCTCAAGTCCATCGACACTTTTGGCTTCGCTTGAGATAACACCGCTGACGGCTATCGCAAGCCCATCGTTTAATACTTTCACTTCCTCTTCATTTTTGGCACATATTACCTTGGGCAAATGCTTGGCATCTTTGAAGCCCTCAAGGAGGAGGAAATCAACCTCTGGCATTGTGGAGAATAGGGCATTTAAGTCCTTTGCCTCAAAAAGGAGGGCATCTGTATCCTGAGCTCTCACGATTACATAATCAGCTACTCTTTTTAGCTTCCATGTATCACTGTCCTTTCTATCAAAGTTCGTGTGCATGCTCTTTGCTATTCCTATCCTGTGGCCTCTTTTTTTGAGCTCTCTTGCGACTCTCTCTACCGTGGTTGTCTTCCCGCTCTTTTTAAAGCCTACAAACGCAACTGCCCTCATTTTTATCACTCTAAGAGCATTATCCAGTTTATGTCATCTATCTTTACCACCAAGGCTTTTCCCCGGTTGCCCACCACATCGGCAACGTTCTCTAAGACTATTACTTCCTCGTCAAAATCTTTTAGCACTCCAGTAAAAGAATGATCTCCGCTGACCGCTAAGGCTACGCGTTTACCTTTCCACGTTTCGAGGGTTTTGTCCAGTAAAAGTGGTTTTTCTTCACTCATGTTCTCACCCTTACAAAAAGACTATAAATGACTTTTAGCCTTTTCCATGTGGTGGTTGCATGAGGTTGGTCACAAAGAATGAAGTCGTAAAGGAAGCCTTTTTAAACGAGCTTAAGAGGGAAGGAATCAAGTTTGCTGTTATGGAAAGACTTGGGTATGAGGCGTTTATCGGCTACATGATTGAAGGGACGCTGGAGGAGATAAACAACACCATAAGCTCTTTTGAAGGTGAGGAAAAGGAGATTCTTCTTGAGGGCTTTCTCACGTTTAAGGAGCAGATAAACCATGCCCTTGAGCACCTTAAAGAGGGTGAAGAAATAGAGCATCTCCTTCAAGAGGGCTACTGGATGGGAGACGTTCTTGACCAGCTGTTTAAAAACGATGCGGTTGCTGTTGAGGGGAACAGGGCAAGGTTAAAAGAAAACGTTGATGTTACAAAGCTCAAATTCCAGTTCAGGTTCCCGTATCAAATTGCAAAAAACCTTGAGAAAATTGAGCAGATAGCGAAGCAGTTTGCGTTTGTTGACCTTGTCCCTGAGTACGAGATAGAGATTAGGGAGCTTGAAATAGGAAAAATCAACAGGGCTATGCACATAGCCGCGAAGTACTTTGAAGAAGAGATGGTTATGGGTGTCTATTTCGCCCTCATCTCAAGGGGAATAGTGGCCGGTGAGATACTAAATGCTATTGGCAACGAGAAAGTCCCCAAAGATGAACTGGCAAGGGCTTTCCTCAAGGCAATGCCCATGGAGATACCCACTGAAAAGGGTACCATGGTAATAAACGTGACTAATGAGAGAGCATTTGAAGAGATTTTGAAAATGCTGGAAAAGGAGGGGCGAATAGACATAAAGGGTGGAAAGATCAGGAAGTTGAAGTAGAGCCCTCTGAAGGCAGCAGTACTAAGCCCAGGAGCATTAAAATACCTCCAACTCTGCTGGTTAGAATGAGGGCAATTATTGCCGGGACTAAAAGCTTGTCTTTTGCTTTTTTGTATTCTTTGTTTTCAATGAGCTCAACACACTCTTCGGTTCTTTTGAATATCCAGTAACCGAGGATAGCGAATGGTATTGCGAACAAAATCCCTACTACCGTAAGCAAAAGGAGAACTGCTATGAGGATGGCTCTATGATACTTAAAATCCCACCAACTTTGATAAGGGTCTTAGCCATCTCCACATCGGCCATGTAACCACCATAAATAGTAAGAAAAAAGACCTTTAAAAGATTTTCCAGATTTCGTCTGTTTCTGGTCTTTTTAGTGGGGTCTCCTTTCCATCTTTCACAAGAACCTTTGTATTCTTGTCTTCCAGGAACTCTCCAACTATTGCCGCCTCAATGCCCTCTTTTTGTATTGCGTTCACGATTTTTTCGGCTTTCTCCTTTGGTGCCGCGATTAAGAGAGAGCCAGAGCTTATCAGGGCGAGAGGGTCTAAGTTGAAGTATTCACACAGCTTTTTGGTTTCCTCCGCTATGGGAATCTTATCGTGGTAAACCCTAAACCCCAGTCCAGCGGCGTCTGCCATCTCGTGGAATCCGTTGGCTATTCCTCCCTCTGTGGGGTCGTGCATGGCATGAACCCCAATTTCTGCAGCGATTAATGCCTCTTTTACCACACTGATTTTCTCCAAGAAGCGTTTGGCATTCTCAACAAGCTCTTCCCCAAAGACATTTTTCAGCTCTTCTTCTCTTTCGCTCGCTATGATTGAGGTTCCTTCGATTCCAGCGCCTTTGGTCAATATTATGACATCTCCCGCCTTTGCACCGTTTGACCGCACAAGTTTTTCCTTTTTGACTTCGCCGAGCATTGTTCCAATGACTATAGGCCTGTTTAGTCCAATCGTCACTTCTGTATGACCTCCGACTATTGAAATGCCAAGCTTTTCAGCACTCCTATGCATGTCTTCCATTATTTCCTTGAGGAGGTTCTCATCGGCATTTTCCGGCAACAGGATTGTTGCTAAGAACCATCTTGGCTTGGCTCCAAACGTTGCAACGTCGTTTGCGTTCACGTTTATTGCGTAAAAGCCTATATGCTTCTCCGCCCCCGTTATGGGATCGCTTGATGCAACGAGAACATTCTCCCCAAAGTCGATTGCAGCCGCATCAATGCCCACACCAGATTTTATTATAACTCTCTCATCTTCAACCCCTAGAAGATTGAAGACAATTTTTTCAAGCACTTCTGGAGGAACTTTTCCCGGAAGCATTTTTCATCCCCATCAAAGTGAGACAGAAAAGATAAAAAGATTGCTGAGGAGGGTGTTAAACAAGCTTCTTTTCCTTCAGCACTTTTTCCATTCTGTCCATTGCTTCCTCAAGCTTTTCATACGCTGTGGCGTAGCTTATCCTCACATAGCCTTCTCCAGCCTGCCCAAATGCGCTTCCAGGAACTACAACCACTTTTGCTTCTTTTATCATCAGCTCACTGAACTCCTTGCTGCTCAAACCGGTATCTTTAATCCTTGGGAAGATGTAAAAAGCTCCCTTTGGCTTAACCGTTGGGAGACCCATCTCGTTTAGCCTCTTCCAAACAAGGTTTCTCCTTCTCTCGTATTCTTTACGCATCTCCTCTACCGCTTGCCAGCTTCTTTCGTCCCTTAGGGCTTTTGCAGCCGCATACTGGATAAAGGTTACGGGGCAAGTTGCATTGTACATTTGGAAGCGAACCATTTTTTCCACAACCCATTCTGGGGCAGCTAAAAAGCCCAAGCGCCAGCCGGTCATTGCGAAAGTTTTTGAGAACCCGTTCATGGTTATTGTCCTCTCAAACATTCCGTCCAGAGAAGCAATGCTGTAGTTTTTGACCCCATCGTAGACAAAATACTCATAAACTTCATCGCTTAAGATCATTAGATCGTGCTCAACTGCAAAGTCCGCTATCTCTTCGAGGTCTTTCTTCGTTAATACTGCTCCCGTGGGATTGTTTGGAGTGTTTATTATCAAAGCCCTTGTTTTTGGGGTCACGTATTTTTCGAGCTCATCGACACTTAGGCGGAACTCGTTTTCCTCATAAGTGGGAACCTCAACGGGCTTTCCTCCCGCTAGAATAACTGCAGGGGCGTAGCTAACGAACATTGGGGAGGGAATGAGAACTTCCTCGTTGTCCCTTAAGAAGGCTGCAAGTCCCATTAGAATCTGCTGGTTAGTGCCAACTGTTATCATTATTTGGGTTTTTGGATCTGCGTCAATTCCATTATGCTTTTTGAACTTCTCTGCAACTGCCTCTCTAAGCTCCAAAATCCCTATATTTGGACTATAGTGCGTTAGTCCCTTATCAAGGGCTTCCTTTGCGTATTCCTTTATGTGTTCTGGCGTGTCAAAGTCTGGCTCTCCAATTCCAAGTGAGATTATTCCCTCAATGCCTTGGGCAAGGTCAAAAAGCTTTCTTATTTCAGAAGGGTTCACCATTTCAAGCCTATCGCTCAGCGCCATAATCTTCACCAGTAGGATTTCTCCTTGATGTTTATAATTTTACCGACATGAAATATTTGGCAACGATGAATAGAATAGCTCACTGATATACAACAAAGTTCTCCAAAACAAGGGCATCGAGCTTGGCTTTTTTGAAAGTTTTCAGGGCATCCTCTGGAGAGCAAACTATCGGCTCCCCATGCATGTTAAAGCTCGTGTTTAGAACCATGCCAACGCCCGTTTCTGCTTCAAAGTGTTTTATTATGTTGTAATAGCGTGGATTGTCCTCTCTAAGTAGGGTTTGTGGCCTTGTTGTCCTGTCCACATGCACAACTGCCGGGGCTTCATTGGCCATTTTTTCAGTTGCTTTGTAGCTCATGGTCATGAACTTGTTGGGGTAAGGATCCTCGAGGTAGTCCTCAATTCTCTCCTCCAGCATTGAAGGGGCAAACGGCTGGAAGACGTCTCTGTTCAATGCTACGTTGAGCTTTTTTACAACATATTTGCTTCTTGGGTCTGCGAGGATGGAGCGGTTGCCTAGGGCTCTTGGACCGTATTCCATTCTTCCTTGGAAAAAGCCCACCATTTTGCCTTCAAGAAGCATTTCTGCAACAACTCCCTCTACGTCTTCACGATATTCAAATTTCAGACTCTCTGCCCTTAAGAGGGCTTCAATTTCGCTCTCATCGTAGGAAGGCCCCAAGTAAACATGCTCAAGCTTAAAGGGCTTCCATTTCCTATCGAGCCTTTCGAACTGGGCTTTGACGAAGGCTGCGGCACCAAAAGCTAATCCAGAATCATCCATTGCTGGAAATATCCATAGATCGGGGAAATATTTTCGCAGCACGGCATTTGCCTTGACGTTTTGTGCAACTCCTCCGGCGTAGGCAAGTTTTAAGTTATAACTTTTAAGTTTTAACCCAAGCTCATCGATAATCTTTTCAAGATGCGCTTGAGCAGAGGCGGCTA
>LGET01000101.1 GCA_001507935.1 Thermococcales archaeon 44_46 | reverse complement strand
TTTTCCAAAAGTTTGCTTACCTGCTTGCCTGCGCGAAGTTTGATCAAGGTTCGTGGTTCCTTTTACCTTGCCCTTCTACTAGGGATTTTCATTCTAATTCCAAATCCTTCTGAGGATTATATCTTGGTTCTATCATAATTCTTCCCTCTACTTATTGTCCTTACTAACTTCCTTGGAGCATCTCAGTCTCATTTACTATAAATATTGCAAAGTCATCTAAGAATACTCTTATACCAGCGTGTCCTGAGCCAACAATGATACCATCATAGATATAATATCTGGCGTTAAATTTGTTTAGTGGAATCGACATCTCAGCTTTTTCTCCATTAATATACACATCAAAAACACCCTTTTGCCAGTTCATTATAATCCTCACATGATACCATTTTCTTGGCTCCCATCTGCTTATCAGTACTCCATTCGCATAAATCCCCCCGTCTCGTTTAAACTCGACAAGGGCGTAATATTTTTGGTCATAAGAATTCCAAAAGCCAACAAAACCTGTTGTAGCATTGTCCTCAAACCTCTCACCGCATTTCGGATTTCCATACCCTTCAATTCCAATGTATGTCTCCATCCCGATGCTCACGTTGATCTTTCTAATAGGCAGGTACTTCCCCTCGAAATAGAAGTATCTGTGATATCCAGCACTTCTACAAGGATCACCCCACAACTGGAAGAACTTATTCCCTGATACCGAAATATTTGCCACAACTTTTTGCTCAAAAGACCTTCCAGACCAACCCCATACTGGGAACCAGCCATTTTGTTGACCCATAAGGGATCCTGCTTTGTAATTCTCGAAGTCATCGAAAAATAGAACAGTCTTGTTCTGAATCTCTGGAATACTCATCGCTGGCAATTCAATTAGTAAGGGCGTGTTTTTATTTTCACTTGGAGGATTTTGAAATATTGTTGGTTTCGGAGAGTCCACAATTGTTGTTGGTTTCGTTGAGTAGTTATAGTGGTAGTCAACCCACAGTACCGTTAATATCATTGCAATGCCTATCAACAGTAGTATGCTTCTCTGGGCATTGGTAAGTCCCCTGTTCTTTGGCCTCCTTTCAAAGCTGTCTTCTAGTTCCGTCCTCGAATACCTCCTTGAATACGTTCCCGAATATGTCCTCGAATACTTCTTGGAGCTTCCTACATCTCCTGAAATTCCCAATTCTTGTGCCGTTATCAACTTTACTCTAGCTTTCCGAGCTAACTTTTCAGCACTTTTCGTAAAACCAGACCTTGAAACCACCCAAGCTTCATTACACTTGTAATATAATTTCCCACCCAAAGCCTCGTGAACTGCACGCACTCCTGCGGGCTTTTTCTGATTTTTCACTTGAATTGCGATTTTCTTGTTGCCTTTTCTTGCGATGATATCTGCACCAAAATCCCCACTTTTCGGGGTTAACTCGACTGTGTATCCTTGTTTCTTCAATTTTTCCGCAATAATTCTTTCAAAGGCGTCTCCCTTTGACTTGTTAGACATTTTTGACCCATCCTTACGGGGTCATTATTAACTGCCCTATAATGTTATTAGCAATTATTCATCAAAAGGTTTCCCCCCACTAGCTTCCAAGAGGGATAGACGTCATAAGCCAGCTCAAGAACGAACGAAACAGTCCTTTTTGACAAAAGCACTAGTGGAAATGGGTTAACTACTCCTAAAATTACTGGTTTTTGATTGCGCATTTTTGTTTTGACACCTTCTAAAGGTTTTTAAGACCTTCAACCTTTCTTTTTCTGCCCGATGAAAAAGGATCAACCGTCTGACCAGTGATGACATCGGTCTTGGCTGAGGGTTAATTTCAATAGAGTGCAAAAAGGCACCATTTTTGAGTTAAGGGACAGATGAAAGAGTGCGAAGGTAATTCTACACTTAGCCAAAAAGTTAAGGGAACACAACTACTTCAGGTGCTCTAGTTTTTTACGTTGCCCTTTTTTCATTCTCCGGAAATCTCCACTTCTTGCTTATCTTCGTCACCTGTTTAACGAGCTCCCTTTCCTCTTTGCCCTTTTCAAGAAGCTTCTCAAGAAATGATATCAAGTCGTCATAAGTGCCTCTTTCAACGGGGAAGGGTACTTTGTCCTTCCCACCAACGGCATAGGCGAACTTGAATGGATCAGGCGGGTGAGTTACCGGGTCTTTCCATGAGGGATGGACGTCATAGATAAGCTCGAGAACCAAGGAGAGGGCTCTCAGAGTGCTTGGTCCTAAGCCTTTAATCAGCAAAAGTTCATCATAATTCTTCACACTCAGCTCCCTTGCCAGCTCCAATGCCCTCTTGTTGAGCTCAAGCTTTCCAAGGCTCTGGTACCTCTCCATTATTGGCAAAACTTTCCTTTTTTCGTAGGGTTTATAGAACAGCGGAGTGTAACCCTTTGAGAGGGCCTCTATACTCTTGACCTCTCTTTCAATTTTTGCTGGACTTTCAGAGATTATATCCAAAAGGGTTTTCTGGTACTCTTTGCTTTCTCTGGCGATTGTATTCAATGCATAATCGTTTTTTATTCCACTTATGCCTTTGTGAGGCTCCAAAGTGAAGGATTGAATTTTTTCAGAGAACCAGTGGTATCTTCTCGCGAGTTTGACCGAAGGGTTCATCCCCTGCTGCACAACTGCCCATCTCCCCTCTTCATCAACAAAGAAAACGTGATGGTAGAGCTGGTAGCCGTTTTGCAGGGCAACGGTGTCGACCTTCGCAACGAGCTTGGAAGTCTTTATGTAATCGTTGGGGTTTAGCTCATAAATCTCGCTTATTTTCTTCAGCTCTTCTGGGGTTTGTCTGCTCTTTGCTCCTTTTCCACCAGCGGCTTTTATTCCGAGCTCTTCTCTTGAGAGAACTTCTTTTATAATTCCAGCTGTCACGGTTGTTGAACCCGATGAATCCCAATCCATGCCGATTAGATTGTTAAGCGCTTGAAACCACACCGGATCTGCCAGCCTTTCGAGAACCCCTTGAGTGCCGTATTCATCGACAAGAAGCCTTAGAACAAGCTCGGCTAACCTCTTCATTCTCAAAGCCAGCCATCTCGGCACATGTCCGCCGTGAAGTGGGAGCTCCGCAATTCCTCTTCTCATCATAAATAATTGGGCTTCTTTCATTAAAAGTTTTTGAGATAATTTAATAAATCAAAATGCGGAAGGCTCTCTCATGAGGGAGAAACCAAGAACTTTGCCCCCAACGCTGAGGGATAAGCACCGTTACATAGCTTTTCAGATTATTGGAGAGAGGGAGTTCAAAAAGGATGAGATAAAAAAGGCCATATGGGATGCATCTCTTAGAACTCTGGGCGAGCTCGGTACCGCGAGGGTAAAACCCTGGTTTATAAAATTTGATGAAAAAACCCAGACTGGGATTGTGAGATGCGATAGGAAATATGTTGAAGAGCTCCGATTTGCTCTCACCTTGGTTACCGAGATAAACGGCTCAAAAGCAATAATAAGAACACTTGGAGTGTCGGGAACTATAAGGAGGCTCAAGCTAAAATTCTTAAAGGAGTTTGGGTGGAAATAGGGATAGAAAAATTTAATTATCAACCCGATAACTTACATATCGGAGAGTATATAAAGGGAATTGAGGAATTCCTAATATAACTGGATTACGATAACTTTAGAGGTGATGAGAAATGGCGTTTGTGCCACCGCAAGCTGGGTATGATAGGGCAATAACAGTTTTCAGCCCCGATGGAAGACTTTTCCAGGTGCAGTATGCCAGAGAGGCAGTTAAGAGAGGAGCAACTGCCGTCGGAGTAAAGTGCAAAGACGGCGTTGTTCTGGCTGTAGAAAAGAGGGTAACAAGCAAGCTCATAGAACCGGAAAGCTATGAGAAGATTTTCCAGATTGATGACCACATAGCCGCAGCTTCAAGCGGAATAATAGCCGATGCAAGGGTTCTTGTTGATAGGGCACGTTTAGAGGCCCAGATTTACCGCCTTACTTATGGAGAGCCCGTTCCGCTCACCGTTTTAGTGAAAAAGATTTGTGACTTAAAGCAGATGCACACGCAGTATGGGGGAGTTAGACCTTTTGGTGCTGCCCTTTTAATGGCGGGCGTAAACGAAAAGCCCGAACTGTTTGAAACCGACCCAAGCGGTGCATACTTTGAGTGGAAAGCCGTTGCAATAGGAAGCGGAAGGAACACGGCAATGGCAATATTTGAGGAGAAGTACAGGGATGATATGACACTTGAAGATGCCATAAAACTCGCAGTGCTGGCTCTTGCAAAGACGATGGAAGAACCATCTCCAGATAGCATTGAAGTGGCAGTAATCACGGTGAAGGAGAAGAAGTTCAAGAAGATCAGCAAGGAAGAAGTCGCTAAATGCCTTGAGGAGGCATTGAAAGAGGCTGAAGCGGAGGAGGTTCCAGAGAAGGAAGAGGACTACAGCGAGTTGGACAGCCACTACTGAGGTGATTAGCGATGCCAATAAGTGTCGACAAGGCAGTGATTGCTCGATTGAAGGTTCAGGGAGAGGTTTTTGAGATACTAGTGGACCCATATCTGGCCAGAGACTTCAAAGAGGGCAAAGAGGTTCCGATTGAAGAAATCCTTGCTACCCCTTATGTTTTTAAAGATGCCGACAAGGGAGATAAAGCTAGTGAACATGAGATGGAAAAGATTTTCGGGACAAGCGACCCCTATGAAGTTGCAAAGATAATCCTCAAGAAAGGAGAAGTCCAGCTTACGGCGCAGCAGAGAAGGGAAATGCTGGAAGAGAGGAAAAAACAGATAGCGATGATAATCCACAGGCATGCGGTTGACCCAAGGACTGGCTATCCTCACCCACCAGATAGAATCCTTAAGGCAATGGAGGAAGCTGGAGTTAGGGTGGACATATTTAAAGATGCAGAGGCTCAAGTTCCGGATGTGATAAAAGCTTTGAGAAGAATTCTACCGCTTAAGATAGAGACAAAGGTCATAGCAGTGAAGATACCCTCTGAATACTCCGGAAAAGCCTATGGAGAAGTTAGAAAGTTTGGAACTATAAAGAAGGAAGAATGGGGAAGTGATGGCTCCTGGATGTTCTTAATAGAGATTCCGGGAGGAGTTGAGGAAGAATTTTATGAGAAACTAAATGCCCTTACAAAGGGCACTGCAGTAACTAAACTTATAGAGAGGAAGGGACTATGAAGAAGGTTTTTGTAAAAAATAGGGAATTAGTGGTTCCAGGGACGCTTTTGGCTCAGGGACCGTTCAAAAATGGAAGAGGAACTTTTAAAGAGGGAAACAGGATTTACTCAACAGTTGTCGGACTAGTCAACATTTCAAACGATACGGTATCAGTGGTTCCCTTGGAAGGCCCGTACATTCCGGAAGTGGGAGATAACGTAATAGGAAAGATAATTGACGTAAAGTTTTCAAACTGGGTGGTTGACATAGGGGCCCCCTATCAGGCCACACTGAGGGTTCAGGACGCTGTAGAAGAAAAAATAGACCTTTTAAAAACAGATTTGAGAAAAATATTTGATATCGGGGACATAATCTATGCAAAAGTAAAGGCGTTTAATGAAATCAATCAGATAGACCTAATAACAAAAGGGATGCCCTTCAACGGTGGACCATTGAGAGGAGGGCAGATAGTAAAGATAACGCCTTCCAAAGTGCCCCGCCTTATAGGTAAGGGAGGCTCAATGATAAACATGATCAAGAACCTTACGAACACTAGGATAATAGTTGGACAGAACGGATGGGTATGGGTTAGTGGAAAACACGAAGAGCTGGAAAAGCTGGCCATAGAAGCTATTCTAAAAGTGGACAGAGAAAGCCACACCCAGGGATTGACGGACAGAGTTAGGGAGATGCTGATTAAGAGATTGCATGAGCTTAAAGAACAGGGGATTATTGAAGAAGTTCCCCAAATTGAAGAGGGTGAAAAGAAATGATGGGAAGGCCTGAGGGAGTCAAGCTTATTGATGAGAA
>LGET01000100.1 GCA_001507935.1 Thermococcales archaeon 44_46 | reverse complement strand
AACTTTGCTCCGTGGGAATCTAAGAACTCGGCGAACCACTTAATCCTCTCTTCCTGCCCAGGAACGCTCGGAACTTCTCCGCCGACGTCCCAATCAAAATCAAAAGCATTTTTTATGTTCTCAAGCTCTTTCTGGAGAAGCTTTGAGCTGGGATTAAAAATATCCGGATGGAAGCGTATTTCATCCAGACCTGCAGAATAAAGCTTTTCAAGGTTCTCTCTTGTGGCTAATGCTCCGGTAGTGTAAAGGTGGATGTGAAACTTCTCTCCAAAGTTCTCTTTTAGAGCTTTTATGTACTCTACAGTTCTATCTATTCTTGAAAGCGGATCCCCCCCGGTAACCCCAGCGCCTAAGGCGTCTTGAATTTTAGCCTCTTCTATTATATCATCTATGCTTTTTACTGGTCGCTCGTTTGCATAGCTGACGTCTTCTCTTCTCCAAGGGCTGAGGGGGCAGTAGAAACAATCTCTGGGGCAAACCCCAGTCGTAAAGAGTACCAGCTTCGCCCCCTGAACGCACAGCTGGCATCCCTTTGGGAGTTCTCCAACCACATATGAGTAGTATTTGGTTTTTCTCATGGTTCGTCCCTATGATGAATTCTTTAAAACCTTTGCTACGCAACGTCGACCTGCTCGTGCGTTGGCAATCCCTTTTTGTGTTTTAAGAGCAGCTCATAAAAGAATTCCTTCATTTCAGGGCTCATATTATCGTCTAAAAGCAAATCTGCTTTCCCGGTATAGCTCTTCTCGGCCTCTTTGACAAGGGTATGAAGGGCAGGCAAGAGGTGGTTTATCAATGCCCTTACGATTTCTGGATATGCATCTTCGTCAAGTATTTCGTCGCTCTCTAAGCCGATATAAATCACATATCCCTTCATCTGGACTGCCAGCACAAATTCATTGTCCGTGATCTCGATAAAAGAAAAATTATACCCCTTTGAGTTCGTCTTTGCTATCATAACCCCTTTTACAGAGAACGTAACCACTTCATCGTCAACCTCGAAGAGCAAGTCCTTTGCGAGTTCTCTCTGGGCTATTGCGTAGAGGTTTATCATTCTACCACCTCCACAATCTCACCGTTTCCGGGGGGTAGGATTTGCATTAACTCGTCAAGATCCACTTTGTAGCCCCACTTCTCGAAAATTTTAGCTATTTTTTTAGCAAGTTCACTCTTTTTTGTTCTTCCCGGGCGGATGACGATATACTTATCCGCATGAGCCTTAACGGCATCAACGGGCCCGCACATGGGGAGTCTCTCTCCTTCGTACTCTACTACACCGATGGCGAGCTTCACAGGTAGCCCGTGCATCCAGTTCCTCTTTCCATAAACCATGAAGGCTCCTTTGCCCAGGTATTCTCCGCTTGGAGCTTTTTTTGTAACTTGGCTTGGGTCTGCCCAGTAGGCGTCTCCCGAATATATCCCGTCTTTCCATGCCCTTGACATTGAAACTGCGAACTGGCAGGCTTCAAATATCGTTTTCTCACCGGCCTTCTTGCCATCTTTTATTACCACGTGTGGGGCCCCGTAGATGTCAGCATGGCAGTAGAGGTCGTTCTCACTCATATGCTTCTTTACGACTATTTCGTTCGTTGTGGCATCTTTTCCTCCTATCACCAAAAAGCCCTCACTGCTTATGAACCACCTGAACTTTTCAAACCACTTTTTCTTACGTTTTTCAAGCTTTTTCACGTTAAGCTCTTTCTTCTCTTCCTCTTCTATGAGCTTCTCTATCTCCTCTATTTTTCTCAGAGTGTCTTCATGGGCTTTTCTGGCCCCTTCAAGTTTATGTTTGGCTTTTTTGGCCTTTTCATAGTATATCTCGGCATTTTCCCCTATGCTCTTGTCGAGATAAAGCCTCACCTTTTTACCTTCCAGTTCTATTGTCACGGCCTTTTCTTTTGGATCTACGCTTTTTATCATCTGGGCAACTTTATTGCCTGATTTTTTACCTTCTTCTATTCTCTTTTTAAACTCCTCCCATCCAAGCTTTTCAACTGCCTTTGAAAGTTCCTTTAGGAGATTTTCCACAAAAGCGAAGTTAGCGTATATTAAGTCACCAATTTCCTGATTTTCCTGCATTTCTTTTTCAAAACCTTTTATCATTTCTTCCTGTTTTCTGAGGGTAACCTCTAGGGATCTCTTCTTGTCTTGAAGCTTCTTGGTTCTCTCAAGCTTCGCGCTCTCGATAAGAATTCTTCCAAAATACTCATCCAAAGCCTCGCTAAAAGTCTCGAAGAATTTTTTCTCATAGCCTTCATACCACTTGAGCTCAATCGGAAGAACATCTATGGGTGTGGAGTCTTTATGCACTATATTCGGATTCTTTGGAGAATTAAAAACTTCTTTCATTTTGTCAAAGACCACCCTGAGCTCGTCTTCACTCAGTTCACTGGCTTTTTTAGTTTTTTTCACCCCAGCCCTTAAAAGAATCTCCTCCGCGTATAGCCCTCCCATATTGAGGTTTCTCGCCAGAGCCCTGACTATCTCAACTTCTTGAGATGATATGAGCTCTTTAAACTTCTCCCAGGAAATATCAATGGGATTTTCTCTCGCGGGGGGAAGCTTGTACTCGTGTTTTGGCTTTATCACCCTGTCCTTAAACTCTTCGTACCTTAGGGCGGAGACTATAACGTTGTCTTTATCAACGAGGATGATATTACCTCTTTTAAAGAGCTCGGCTATTAGTGTGTATTCCCCTATCTTGAGCTTTACTATTCTGTCGAAATCGTGCTGTTCTATCTTTTCGAGCCTTGAGCCGCTCAGGTATTTTCTGAGAAGCATTGTGAACGAAGAGGGCTGTTGTGGGGCTTCTTTTATGTAGGTTGTTAGGTGAATCCTCCTTCCCGCTTCAATAATAAGGTCTTTTCTTCCTTCTCCCGCCACGCGGAGTTTTATCCTAATCTGCTCTCCATCGTGATATATCTTGTCAATCAAAGCTCCCTCCAAGGACTTCAGTTCCTCCACTATGTACTTGATGTCGACACTGCTCATTTCCTGCTTCATACTTCCCACCTATGAGAAGGTTGTTTTAAATGCCTTTTAAAGTATGGTGTTGATTGCTCTCTTTTATTAGAGACATCTCGCTCTGACCTCCTCCCCGCCCTGAAGGGCGAGGCTTGAGAAAAAGAAAAAGGTCATGAACCATTGTTAAAACCACAAAAGGGATTTCTATTCCGAAATTGTTAAATACTCAAAAGTTAGTAAATTTCAAAAGAATTACAGCATAGAGGTGGTATTTTATGGTCAGAGGATATTTTACGTTTGTGTTACACACTCATATCCCCTATGTGAGAAAACATGGCAGATGGCCTTTTGGTGAAGAGTGGGTCTTTGAAGCCATCTCCGAGACGTATCTGCCTCTTCTGATGGAGTTCGAGAGGCTTAAGAGGAAGAGAGTAAAGTTTCAGCTGGTAATTGGTGTTACGCCAATACTGGCCGAGCAGCTTTCGGATGAGCACATAAAGAAGGGATTTGAGGAGTACATGGAAAGAAAGCTCAATGCCATGCGCGAGGACTTGAAGAAATACGAAGATGAAAAGCTCAAGCATGCAATCTCCTATATGCTCGATTACTTTACCAAAGTTTATGAGTACTGGAGGAAAATAAACGGGGACATACTTGGGGTTCTCAAGAAGCTCCAGGATGAAGGCTACGTGGAGATAATAACATCTGGAGCAACTCACGGCTATCTGCCCCTCTTGGAGAGAGATGAAGCCATTGAAGGACAAATTGCCAATGGAGTTCTCACTTACGAGAAGCATTTTGGAAGGAAGCCAAGAGGAATATGGCTCCCAGAATGTGCTTACAGACCAGAGGGATTATGGCAAAGTCCGAGCAGTGGAGAAATTGTATGGCGAAAGGGGATTGAAAAGTTCTTGGAGAAATATGGGCTGAAGTTTTTCTTTGTTGAGAGCCACTTAATAGACGAGGGTCCCGCGAGCTTTGGTTATGGAAAAATTCTCCCTGCAAAGACTAAGAAGTCCACGCTAAGACCTTATTTCATAAAGGGAACGGACATAGCTGTGTTCGCGAGGAACAGGGAGACTGGGCTTCAGGTCTGGAGTGCCGACATAGGCTATCCTGGGGATTTCTGGTACAGGGAATTCCACAAAAAAGCAGAGAAGAGCGGAGGGCAGTACTGGAGAGTTACGTCCAAAGAAGTCGACCTTGGGGGGAAAGAACCCTATGTCCCGGAAAAAGCCTTGGAGAGAGTTGAAGAACATGCAAGACACTTTGTAAGCTTAGTTAAGTCTCTCCTGGAAGAATATGAGAGAGAATGCGGAGAGAAAGGTATAGTTGTTGCGCCCTACGATACAGAACTCTTTGGTCACTGGTGGTTTGAGGGTGTTAAATGGCTTGGAAGGGTACTGGAGCTCATGGAAGAAGCGGGAATAGAAACCACGACGATATCAAGGTTCCTGGAGAACTACCGGGGGGAGAGGTATGAAATAGAACTCCCCGAGGGTTCTTGGGGAATGTATGGGACTCATTACACATGGTGGAATCCAGAAGTGGAGTGGATGTGGGAGCATATACATCTTGCAGAGAGAAGGATGGTTGCTCTTGCAAGCAAATATCTCCATGAAGACGAATTCGGAGATAGAGTTTTGGAGCAGTTGGGAAGAGAGCTTTTACTCATAGAGAGCAGTGATTGGCCGTTTCTTGTAACCACCCGGCAAGCAAAGGAATATGGGAAGAGGCGCCTACTTGAGCACTCCAGGATATTCCATCGTCTCGCTAATGCCCTCGAGGAATATTTCGAGAGTGGGAGGTCAGATGAAATTAAGTTTTTAGCCAAGGTTGAAGAGGAAGACAATCCCTTCCATCCAATAAATGTAGATGTTTATGTTAGCGAAGAGCCGCCGACAGTTCCAAACTCCTTTGAGCCTCCGGAGATCCTAGTGGAAGATGAGAATATCAAAGCAGAACCGTTGAATTTTGCAAGTGCTCAGGTTGTCAGGGAGAAGAAGATAGAAAAATCCATGAAGCAGAAGAAAAGAAAGCAAAAAACAAAAAGAAAGCCTCAAAGAACCAAAAGGGGCAAAAAACCTAAGGATCCATTAAGCTTTGAGGAAAGGCTTCTTTCCATAAAGGGAATAGGACCAAAAACGATTGAGAAGCTTAAAAAAGCCGGTATTACTAGTATTGAGGCACTCAAGCAGGCCGACATAGAAGAACTAGCCAAAGAAACAAGAATATCACAAAAAAGGTTGAAAAAGGCATTAGAATACATTTAAGTTTTTTAGAAAAAGTTTATTTTCTTTTTTATCCTAATTATATATGGTGGATCTCATGAAAAAAATTGAGGCTATTATTCGAGAAGAAGATTTTGATAGGGTTCATAAAGCTCTAAAGCAAATGGGAATAATCCCGATGACATCTTACCCTGTTAAGGGTAGAGGCGTACAGGGAGGAGTCCCTCCATATGAGCTCATGCCGAAGATGAAAATTGAGATAGTTGTGAAAGATGAAGATGTCGATAAGGCTGTTGAAACAATAATCCAAAATGCAAGAAGGGGAATCCCCGGAGACGGAAAAATATTTGTTTTGCCAGTTTATGAAGCAATAAGAGTAAGAACAGGAGAAAAAGGAAACGAAGCGCTCTATTGAGAGCTATTTTTTAATTTCTCAAAGGAACGCGTGCCTGTGCTTGTAGAACATGTATATGGCATAGCTCAACAACACCAGCTCGGCAATTCCAAAGAGCACCATTACTCCAGCGACGATTTGGGCGGTAGTTGGGGATACTCCCAATCCTTGAGCGGCTTCTTGAAGTGCGGTGGGGTTGATAAACACATCGATATAAGCCCTCACTGCAAGGGCACCTGTTATCAGTGGAATTGGAATTGCAGCAAAAGCCAGCATAAGGCCAGTGTATCCCCTTTTCCTTAAACTCAGAAGGGACAACAATATTGGGATTAGCAATATCAATGAGGTTATTTTAAATTCCACAGGCAGGAACGCGGTTACAACAAAAAAGCT
>LGET01000099.1 GCA_001507935.1 Thermococcales archaeon 44_46 | reverse complement strand
GTTTCAACATCTATCCAGTGCACGTAAAGATAGGCTTCCCCGAGTTTTTTGTCGACGTCAAGGGTTAAAGTCCCGGGGGTGAGGGTTATAGAGTTTGCTAAAATCGTTATTCCAGTATCTGAATGCAGGTCGGTCTTGATCTTTATTATCCCCGGATTTATGTCCATTAATATGGCATGTTTTGCTACTTTGAAGTTGCTCTCTATTAACCGGAATGCCATGATAAAAAGGTACTGAGGAATGACAAAGAGACTTATGTAAAGAATCTTCTCCACAATATGGCCCGTCTGCCTTATATCTTCGGTGAGCATTTCATACATGAAAAGAGAAATTACCAGAGTTGCTATTCCCCCAATGAATAAATTCTCACTCTGTGTATTCCCACTTATCACTATCCAGAAGGAGAAGAGTGCGATCCACGTAAGGACTACCTGTTCCCATTTTGGGAGTTTTTGGGCTTCATAGGTTTCAAACAATATCCTCTGCCTTATCTCATCAAGTCTTTCCCTAAGATAAAAAGGGATTCTGCTCATGTTTTTTTACTAGACTTTCATTGATTATAAACCTTTCGTCCGGCCGTTTCCTTAAGTTTTTTATACTTTAAAGCCATAACTTTTCCATGTAGAGTTTTCATACTGATTGCGGTGATAACGATGCCCAGCAATTGGGAGAAAATAGTCTCCATGACAAAGGAAGGAGTTAAGAGTATTGCAACAATGAGAAGAAAAATCCAAAGAGGAAAGAAGATTGCCCTCCTTATAGATGGGCCAAATATTCTAAGAAAGGAATTTAACGTTCACCTTGAAGACATTGTTGCAGCATTGGAAGAACTGGGGAATATCAGGGTGGCAAAAGTCATTTTGAACCAGTATGCTCCTCAGGGACTTATAGAAGCTGTCGCGAATCAGGGCTTTGAACCAATAATCGTTGCGGGAGAGACTGGAGTAAAACTTGCCGTCGAGGCCATGAGAGAAATATACAATCCGAATATAGATATTATTGCTTTGGCAACAAGAAATGCTGAGTTTCTTCCGATAATTTTGAAAGCAAAAGAAAAAGGAAAAGAAACCGCCATAATTGGAATTGAACCGGGGTTTAGTGCCGCTTTAAAACACGCCGCCGATTACGTGATTATTCTTGAAAGGGGTGAGGTAGATGAGAACAGCACTGTTCAGAATACTGAAAAGAGAAGAAAGAGAGCCTAAGGAAAAAGAAAAGCGAGAAAAAGTTGAAACTCCCAAGAAAAGCATAGGGCTGATAATAGACGGTCCCAACATACTGAGAAAAGAATTTGGGATTAAGCTCGAAAATATCAAGGAAGCACTTGAGAAGATTGGGAAAATCAGAGTAGCTAAGGTTGTCTTAAACCAGTACGCTCCTCAGGGACTTATTGAGGCAGTTGTTAACCAAGGATTTGAGCCCATAATAGTTGCTGGAGATACAGACGTGAGGATTGCCATTGAGGCGATGGAGCTAATATACAACAGTGATATAGAGGTGATAGCCTTGGCTACGAGGGATGCGGATTTTCTCCCAATAATAAGCGAAGCAAAAAGGAAAGGCAAGGAGACTGTAGTTATAGGGGTTGAGCCTGGGTTTAGTGTTGCGTTGCAGAATGCAGCCGATTATGTGATAAAGATGGAGGGCAAGAGCGACCAGAGCGAAGGATACGAAGAGTAGCTACTTTTCGAACTCAAGCTTTAAGGATGTGTGCTCTCTTTTGAGCCTCTCGATAGTTTGAGCAATTTCATCACTGAGCTCTCTCAGTTTCTCCGAAAGTTTGCTCAGCTCCTCTATCGCAATCTCTAAAGCTTTCTCGCTTTCTTCGACCTCCTTCATAGCTTCAGCAAGCTTCTCCTCTTCTTCCTTCTTGTAGACCTCGATTCTTAGCGTGTCATAGTCCCACTCTATTGTTCCGTCTTTGATGTTAAACTCTATCGAAATTCTTACAACGTCTTCCTTTTTTATGCCCATCTCTTGGAATTTATCAAACAGATACTGGTTTAGCTGGGCAGATGCCCTTATAACCTCCTCAGGGTTGAGCTTACCGCGTGTTAATGCAAAGAGGACTTTTCTAATTTTGTTGGCATAGCCGCTTGCCCTAACAAACCCAGTTGAAAGTTTGGGCATGAAGCATCACCATAATGCTTTAATGTACTGGAAATATATATCCATATTGGTGATCACATGAACATTTTGATTTTTGGCCCTCCGGGTTCTGGGAAGTCGACACATTCGAGGAGAATTGTTGAGAAATACGGTCTCGAGTACATAGCCTCCGGTGATATAATCCGGGCGGAGATAAACAAAGGAAGCGCCCTTGGCCTGGAGATGAAGAAATACATAGAAAAGGGAGAGCTTCTGCCTGATACAGTTATAAACACCCTAGTACTGTCGAAATTAAGAAGAAAGAGAGAGAACTTCATCATTGATGGCTACCCAAGGACAGCTGAGCAAGTATTGGCTCTTGAGAACTTCCTTTACGACCACGGCATTAAGATAGACCTCGCAATAGACATTTTCATCTCAAAGGAGGAAAGCATAACGAGAATCTCTGGAAGGAGGATATGCAAGAACTGTGGGGCAGTATACCACATAAAATACAACCCGCCAAAAGTTTCCGGAAAATGCGACATTTGCGGGGGAGAGGTTGCACAGAGAGATGACGACAGACCAGAGATAGTCTCCAGAAGATACGACATTTATATCAACAACATGGAACCTATCATTAAGTTTTACAAGAAGCAGGGAGTTTACGTGCAGATAAACGGGCACGGGGGAATTGAGGAAGTCTGGGAGAGAATAAGGCCCCTATTGGACTACATATGGAACAGGGAACGAAAGAGAAAAGAGTTTAGATGATAAGAAATATCGGCTAAAATTTTTAATCTTTTCTTGAAATCCAAACATCGACCGTATGGGAAGTAGTTACTAAGAAGTACTGCGGAGCTGGTGTGTAAGATGGAATACTTCAATAAGATAGCTCCTCGCTACGATGAGTGGTATAATACTAAAGTCGGGCGTTATGTGGATAAAACGGAAAAACGGCTAGTGTTCTCTATGATAAAGACCAAAAGCGGAAAAGCCCTTGACCTTGGATGTGGAACCGGCAATTATACAATTGAGCTCTATAAAAGAGGGTTTGAAGTTGTTGGGGTGGACGTAAGTGAAGAAATGCTGAAAATAGCAAGAAAAAAGCTCCCAACTGTTAAGTTCATTAGAGCAGATGCATATTCGTTACCCTTTGAAGACAACACATTTGATTTAGTTTTGAGTGTTACAATGTTTGAGTTTATCCATAAGCCTGAGAAAGCTCTTGGAGAAATTTACCGTGTTTTAAAGCCCGGAGGAGAAGCAATCATTGGCACAATGAACGGCAGAAGTTTATGGTTCCTCTTCAAGCGCTTAAAAAGTCTTTTCGTGGAAACTGCATACCGCTATGCGAGATTTTATACACCAAGGGAGCTTGAAAGGCTAATGAAGGAGGCGGGTTTTAGAGACGTTGAAAGCAGGGGAATTATATACTTTCCTTCATTTTTCCCCTTCTTGGGGCTTGCTGAGAAGCTTGACCAAAAGTTCAGCGATAAGCTAAAGAACTTTGGGGCGTTTATAGTTGTTAGGGGAGTTAAAGGTGATTAGACTTATAACCAGAGAAGAGGCATTTAAAAGAGCAGAGAGGATAAAGAAAGAAAATGAATTCCTTTATGGTGTGCCGTTTGAACTAGAGCACAGGTATCTCCCCCTCGATGTTCTCATACCGACTCAATGGGAGCTGAGTGAGAAAAAGCTGTTAGTAGTGCTTCAAGAGATAGCCCACGGTTACGATGCTCCCATTATAGTTCTAGAGCACAAGAGAAACTATTATATCTTGGACGGTCACCACAGAGCTTATGCTAGGAAAAAGCTGGGCTTTTCACAAATCGAGGCAATAATCCTTAGACCCATCAAAGAAATCCCTACAAAAATCGAGGAATCCGCGAAAAAAGTAAGATTGAAAAGTCTTGATGATATTGTAATAGCTAAGGAGTAATTTCGGTGGGATCATGTGCGAGTATATCTTTGAAAATGGTGAAAAATGCAAAACAAAGTCTTTAGCGGGTTCAAAGTACTGCTCACTCCATATTCCTTTTGATGAAGGTGAGTTGCTTTATGGAGAAAAAATAAAAGAAATTAAAGAGAGGGCCTTTAAGAGGAAACTGGAAAGGGGAGTTAGGTACTTTGAAGGTGTACAGCTGTATGAGGCTAAAATTTCTAACCTAACAAGTGAGAAGCCTCTCGTCTTTAAGAACTCGAAGATAAAGACGCTTATCGTTGAAAATTCCAACCTGAAAGGACTATCCATTTTCAACTGCGAGATTGAGAGGGTTATACTGCTGGCATCGTCTATAGGAACAGTATGGGTAAAGAACTCTGTCTTTTTTGGGTTTAATATTCTTGATATCAAGTTTGAGAACTCGATTTCTGTAAAGAACAGCACGGTTCGATATTTAATGATGAACTCCGTTCAGTATGCGGAGCGAGCTATATCAGGTGAGGAAGAATATGGGGAAAAGGAAACAATCCACGGGAGAATAGAATTCTCAGACCTCAAAAACGTTAGAAGGATAGGGGTAAATTCTAGGTACCCCCTGCTTAAGGAACTTTTAGAGGAACATGGAATAAACCTATCTGGAATATCAAGGAAGCATGTAAAGGCAAGGATTTTTCTCATAAAAAATATAGACTTTGATCCCAGTCCTAGGTTTAAGAGGCAGGTGAGGGTATTTATCAGAAACTTTGATGGAGTCCTTCAACTTGAAAACCTTGAAGTTCCAGGACATGTTGAGATAAGAGGTGGAAGGTTAAAAGTTCCTGAGTTTGTACACACCACAATTTACAATAATCTGGTCTTTAGGGGCGTTGTATTCTATGGAGATACAACATGGAACTTAACGGTACTTCCAAACCTTCTGGCAGAGTTGAGTGTGAGGGGGTTCGTGATTCTTGAAGAATGCAGCTTCAATAACCCAACAATGGAGGAATTTTTCTACCGTCTGGCAAGGATCACATGGGAAAAAAGCGGAGATAAAGAGAAGGCAGACCAATATTACTATTTGGAGATGCTTGCCAGGAGAAAGCAAAAGATGGGAAGGTACATTGCATACCTGCCCAAGCTTGAAATTAGGATAAGATTTCCTCGCATTCCCTCTAGTAGAATTGGAACCAAGATAAAACACTATATCCATCTTCTGGAAGGACTCTTCGAGTGGTTTTTTGCTGATTTGACATGCAAATACGGAACAGATTGGAAAAGGCCAATTGTTATTTGGATATTTATGGTCAATCTAGTATTTCCGACTCTCTTTTATTTCACAAGAAGCGTCACAAGCTCTGGTGTGCCCCTGAAGAGCTTCCTTGACTACGAATATTTTAGTGTAGTGACGGCAACAACCCTTGGTTATGGAGATCTTCATCCTATAGGCATTGGGAGGGTAATTGCTTCAATTGAGGCCCTCTTCGGAATGTTCATGTGGGCTGTCTTCCTGACGGTCTTTGCAAGGAAATACATGAGATAAAGGTGAGAAAAATGATAGTAGGCTTGATAGTAAATCCAATAGCTGGAATGGGTGGCAGAGTTGCCCTTAAAGGGACTGATGGGGTTGTAGAGGAAGCTATAAAACGAGGAGCAAAGCCTGTGGCGCTTGATTTTACAAAGCTCTTTTTAAATGAGCTTTCTCATTATGATGTTGATGTTAAATTTTTAACAGGGCATGATGGACTGGGAGAGGATGCCCTTAAAGAGTTCAGCTTTCCCTATAAAGTTATTAAGCACAGAGAGATCAAATATAGAGAAATATCGGGAGTTAAAATTCCGGATACCACAAAGGAGGATACAAAAACACTCGCTAGGCTAATGAAGGACAAAGTAGATATACTGCTCTTTGCAGGAGGGGATGGAACAGCAAGGGATATATATGAAGCAATAGACAAGGAAAAGCCCATTCTTGGAATTCCAACCGGAGTTAAGATGTTCTCAGGGGTTTTTGCCACCTCTCCAGAAGATGCTGCAAAACTTCTTGT
>LGET01000098.1 GCA_001507935.1 Thermococcales archaeon 44_46 | reverse complement strand
ATCAAGGAGCTGACTTCCCAATTCAACGAGAACGTTAAAGTCTTTACCGGCACAATAGCTCTTGGGGTTTTTGATGAGGGGGAATACTTCTTAGTTCCTGCAGTTAAGAAAGACCAGCTAATAGAGATCATGGCAAAAAGGGTTGTGCTGGCTACAGGGGCTGTAGAGAACATACTTCTCTTTGAGAACAACGAGTTCCCGGGTGTCTTTAGACTTGACTTCGCCCTTGAGGTCGTCAACAAGTGGGGAGTTGCACCGGGCAAGAGGGTTGCTGTCGTTGGAAGAAAGCCCGAAAGAATAATACCGGAGCTCGAAAAATGGGGCATTGAATACATCGTAGTGCCGAACCCAAAGCGCGTTGAGGGAGAAGAGAAAGTTGAGAGGCTTATAGACACTAACGGCAATGTGTATGAGGTTGACGCTGTTATTGTGAGCGATTACCGCTTGCCTGACATAAACCCAATCACTCAAGCGGGGGGGAAGCTCAGGTTCAAATGGGGCTACTATGTTCCGGTTCTTGATGAACAGAACTGCATAAGGGAGGGAATATATGTAGCTGGAAGTGCAACGGGAATAAAACCTCACTACGCAAACTATCTGGAGGGCAGACTTGTAGGGGCGTACATCCTGAAGGAGTTTGGCCATGATGTCACCCCCGCCGTTTACAGAGAAAAGCTTGAGGAGTATGAGCCCGAATCAATGCCCATGCAGAGGATAGAGTTCAAGGACATGAATCTAGAGGACGTGCAGATATGCGGCTGTGACGTTAATTTAAAGAAAGTTGATGACGTGGTAAAGAAGGGAATAACGGATCTGCAGATTGTGAAGCGCCTCACTCACCTGGCAATGGGCTTCTGTCAGGGAAGGTTTTGCCTGTTCAACGGTGCACTTCTTGTTAGCCAGAGAACTGGAGTTGACATGGCAAAGATAGACCTTCCAGTTGCAAGACCTCCGCTTAAGAATGTTAGAGTGAAATCTCTTGCCAGAAGGGAGTGATATTATGAAGGGTGATATTGTTATTATCGGTGGGGGAATAACAGGCATTGCTTTGGCTCATGAGCTGGCCAGAAGAGGAGAAGACGTAGTGGTTCTCGAAAAGAGGTTCATAGGTTCAGGATCTACCTTTAGGTGTGGAACTGGAATCAGACAGCAGTTTGGTGATGAGGCAAACGTCCAAGTTATGAAACGCTCTGTGGAGCTGTGGAAAAAGTACAGTGAAGAGTATGGGTTCCCATTTAAGCAGACGGGTTATCTTTTCCTGTTATATAGTGAAGAGGAAATAAGCCAATTCAAAGAGAACATCTCAATTCAAAACCGCTTTGGCGTCCCTACGAAACTCATAACCCCCGAAGAAGCAAAAGAGATAGTACCTCTTTTGGATGTAAGTGAAGTCATGGCGGCTTCATGGAATCCAACCGACGGAAAAGCTGACCCGTTCCATGCAACGACAGCTTTTGCCTTACATGCCCAGGAGATGGGAGCGAGAATATACGAATACACCGAAGTCAAAGACCTAATTATAGAAAAAGGCGAAATTAAGGGAGTAAAGACCAACAAAGGGACTATAAAAACGGGAATAGTCGTCAACGCGACCAATGCGTGGGCCAAGCTCATCAATGCAATGGCCAAGGTGCCCATACGTATTCCCATAGAGCCCTACAAACACCAGGCGATAATAACTCAGCCGATAAAGAGGGATACAATAAACCCGATGGTGATTTCTTTCAAGTATGAAGACTCCTACTTAACTCAAACTGACCACGGTGGAATAATTGGAGGAGTGGGCTACGAGGTGGGCCCAACTTACGATTTAAGCCCGTCTTATACATTCCTGCGTGAAGTTACAACCTACCTCTCGAAGATAGTTCCTGCAATTAGAGAGCTGTTGATCTTGAGAACATGGGCGGGTTTCTATGCAAAGACTCCGGACAGCAACCCCGCAATTGGCAGGATAAATGAAATAGATGAATATTACATTGCGGCTGGTTTCAGTGGACACGGCTTCATGATGGCTCCAGCAGTTGCGGAAATGCTCTCGGATTTGATAACAAAAGGAAAGAGCAAGCTTCCGATTGAATGGTATGACCCTTACCGCTTTGAACGTGGAGAGCTTAGACAAAAAGCTTTGCAAATGGGTTGATTTCTCTACTCTATGTTTTTATTTTTGTTTTCTTTAACCAAAGGTGTATAACTTTTTTATGAAAAAATCTTCATAAATTGCTGTACTTTAGTTTACATCGGTGAAACTTTATGCGATTTACTGAACATCCTATTCTGGATTTCGAAAGAGTCCGCGGAAGAGAAGTCACAATTTATTTCGAAGGAAAGCCAATAAAGGCATATGAGGGCGAAACGATTGCAACGGCACTTCATGCTGCAGGCATAAGGATTTTTCAGCATTCCACAAAGAAACACAGGCCGAGAGGACTTTTCTGTGCAATTGGAAAGTGCTCCTCTTGCTTAATGAAGGTAAACGGCATCCCAAACGTAAGAACCTGTATAACACTTGTTGAAGAGGGCATGCAGATAGAGAGGCAGGATGAAAAGCCGGTTTTACCCAAGACGTCCAAGCCGCCTAAATGGAAGGAGCCTCCGAGGATTGAAGCGGATGTTGTCGTCATAGGAGGAGGACCAGCAGGAATGATGGCCGCTATAAACGCAAGCGATGCTGGGGCAAAGGTTGTTCTTTTGGATGAAAATCCAATGCTTGGAGGACAGCTGGTTAAGCAGACTCACAAGTTCTTCGGAAAGAGAGAGCAGTTTGCTGGAGTTAGAGGAATAAAGATAGCTGAAATATTGAGCGAAGAGCTCAAAAAGAGGGATATAGAGGTTTTCTTGGAGACTTCTGCGATAATGCTCCTCCAAGATGGAGACGAGAAGCTCGTGGTTGGAGTTAGAAAGAACAAAGAGCTGGTAGAATTCAAAGGAAAGACCGTTGTTGTCGCAACAGGAGCAATGGAAAGGATGATCCCCTTTGAGAACAACGATTTGCCCGGAGTTTATGGAGCTGGGGCGATTCAAACACTAATGAACACCTATGGGGTAAAACCGGGAGACAGGGTTTTAATAGTGGGGGCTGGCAACGTCGGGCTAATTCTGGCTTACCAGCTGTATCAAGCAGGAGTGAAAGTTGAAGCAATAGTGGAGGCAATGCCGAAGATAGGGGGCTATTTCGTTCATGCAGCTAAGGTTAGAAGGCTCGGTATTCCTATACTGACTAGACACACAATTTTACGGGCAGAGGGCAAAGAAAAAGTTGAAAGAGCAGTTGTTGCCCAGCTCGATGAGAACTGGAACGTTGTTCCGGGAAGTGAAAAAGTTTTCGAAGTTGACGTGATAGCTTTGGCCGTTGGATTGAGACCAAGTATAGAGCTTCTCCACCAAATTGGGTGCCAGATAAAGTACGTCCCGGAGCTTGGAGGGCATGTTGTAATCAGAGACTCAAGGATGGAGACGACAATAAAGGGAATTTTTGTTGCAGGTGATTCTGCAGAAATTGAGGAGGCTACCACAGCTATGCTTGAGGGGAAGATAGCCGGGATAAGTGCCGCTTTAGCTGCTGGAGTGGCTTCTCCAGGATGGCTTAAGGAAGTAGAAAAAACCCAGAGGGAGCTTGAAGAATTCAGGAGCGGGCCCTTCGGAAGAAAGGTTCTTGAAGGGCTTAAGAAGGTGGTGGTAGAATGAACGAGATTCCCCACTACTTAAGGGAAGGTTACCTGACTGTTGAAGAGCTGAAGAAGTATATTGGTCTGCCAAGCGAAGAAAGGCTGAGACAAAGACCGGTGGCTGTTCCAGAGTGCCCTCAGGAAATCCCGTGTACGCCGTGTAAGGAGGTATGCCCCACCAATGCTGTTCTTATGGAGCATCCAAATGCCGTTCCAATCGTTGATTATGAAAAGTGCATTGGCTGTTCTCTGTGCGTGCAGATTTGTCCCGGACTGGCGTTCTTCATGGTGCACTACATCGGAGATAAAGCTAGAGTGACAATGCCCCACGAAGTTCTTCCGGTTCCAGAGGTTGGTGAAGAGGTAATTCTGCTCAATAGGGTTGGTGAAGAGGTTGGAACGGGCAAAGTGGTCACGGTAATTCCGAGGGAGAAAAGCAAGGGAGATACACCAATTATAACCGTTGAGATGCCCATAGAGCTGGCTTGGGAGGTTAGAGCCGTTAAGGTGGTGAGAGAATGAGTGAAAGAGGCGAGAAGATAATATGCAGATGCAACGAGGTAACCGTTGAGGAAATTGAGGCACTTATTGAGCAGGGAATTACGGATATAGAGATGATAAAGCGCCTTTTGAGGATTGGTATGGGGCCTTGTCAGGGAAGAACATGCATTCCAATGGTGATAAGCATAATAGCAAGGAAAACCGGAAAGAGCCCGGACGAGATAAAACTTCCCGCAACGAGGATTCCGGTTAGACCAGTCCCAATAGGAGTTCTGGTAGGTGAGATGGATGAAGAGTAAAGCGGATGTAGTTGTCATAGGCGGAGGAAGTACGGGGACTTCTATAGCATACCATCTGGCAAAGCTCGGTGCAGATGTTGTTCTCGTTGAGAAGGGCTATCTTGGAAATGGCTCAACTTTTAGGTGCGCCACTGGAATCAGACAGCAATTTACCGATGAAGCAAACATAAAGCTCATGAAGTATAACATTGAAAGATGGAAAAAGCTCAGCGAAGAGCTTGGATACGATATAAACTTCAAGCAGACCGGCTATCTTTTCCTCGCAACAACTGAGGAGGAAGTTGAAGCGTTTAAGCAAAACATCAAGCTCCACAACAAGTTTGGTGCTCCAACAAGGCTTATAACACCGGAAGAAGCTAAGGAGATAGTACCTCTTTTGAATGCGGATGAGTTCTTAGCTGGTCAGTGGAACCCAACGGATGGGAAGGCAAATCCCTTCAAAACGGTCTTTGCCTTCGCAAGGAAAGCCAAAGAGCTTGGAGCGGAGATTTATGAATATACTGAGGTAACCGACATTATAGTGGAAAACAACGAAGTCAAAGGGGTGAAAACAAACAGGGGGACCATAAAAACTGACGTTGTTGTTAACGCTGCAAACGCTTGGGCACCGATAATAAACGAGATGGCTGGGTTGGATAGGGAGTTTATCCCAATAAAGCCTTATAAGCACCAGCTTGTCAAAACCGAGCCTATTAAGGAGGGACAGATAGAGCCCCTTGTTTGTCCGCCGGCATGGAACGATTCCTACGTAATTCAGGACGGAGAAGATGGGGGAATCCTTTGCGGAACGGGCTTAGAATACGGGCCAACTTACGACATGACGCCCACTTATGATTTCTTGAGGGAAGTGCTCAAATGGGCAACGAGAATAATCCCGGCACTGAAATACGTCCACGTACTAAGGCAGTGGGCTGGTTTCTATGCAAAGACTCCAGACAGCAACCCCGCAATTGGGAAGATCAACTACATAGATGGGTTTTATATTGCGGCTGGTTTCAGCGGACACGGCTTCATGATGGCTCCGGGAGTTGGAGAAGCAATAGCAGAGCTGATTGTCAAAGGAAAAACTCATGTACCGCTTGACTGGGAATGGTATGACCCACACCGCTTTGAGAGGGGAGAGCTCAGAAGCACAGCTTTCCAGATAGGGTGACCTTTTCTTCTTTTCTCTGCCTATTCTAATGAAAAGCTTTTTAACCCCTAATCTTTGAATGTGAGTGAAAGCAAAAATTTAAATAAGGCTTTACTAATCGGGCATTAGTTGGGCTTTTCACGTTCACAAATTAGGGAGGGGTTAAGAATGGCAAGAAACAAACCGTTGGCAAAGAAGCTCCGCTTGGCAAAGGCAGCTAAGCAAAATAGGAGAGTACCTGTTTGGGTTATTGTGAAAACCAACAGGAAGGTTTTGACTCACCCCAAGAGGAGATACTGGAGGAGAACCAAGCTTAAGGAGTGATGTGAGATGGCGGAAGAGAGAATTTACGTTGTTCCTATTAGAAAGGTCAAGAAGCTTGTTCCAAGATGGAAGAGAGCTCCAAGAGCCGCTCGCTTTGTTAGAGAGTTCATAGCCAGGCACACAAAGGCAGATGAGGTCATAATAGGTACAGACGTTAACGAAAAGATCTGGGAAAGAGGCATTGAGAAGCCACCAAGCAAGCTCCGCGTCAAGGTAACCATCGAAGAGAAGGAAGGCGTCAAGGTGGCTGAAGTTCACCTTGC
>LGET01000097.1 GCA_001507935.1 Thermococcales archaeon 44_46 | reverse complement strand
CTTATTTTTTTAATAAGTGAAGTTTTTAAGGGTTGCGGGCTTTCATCACCTCCCTATCGGAAGGGGTCTTCCCGCCCGAATAGATAAAGTTCATTGGGGGTAGAAATGAGCAGAATGGGAATTGAATATTTTGATGAACATGTCCTCAAAGACGGCTTTCCGGATGGGTCTTTAATCTTGGTTGCCGGAGAGCCGGGAGCAGGGAAGACTATATTCTCAGCAACTTTCATATACAACGGTGCCAAGAAATTTGGAGAGAAAGGAATGTATATTTCGCTTGCAGAAACCAAGAGCGAGTTCTATGAATCAATGAGACAGCTTGGAATGGATTTTGAAGAACTCGAAAGAAACGGACTGTTTAAATTTGTAGACCTTGTCACGGTAAGCGAGGAGACAATAGAGAAGGAAATAGGACTCCTGATGGGTGAAATAGTAAAGTTCCAGCCAAAAAGGGTTGTTATCGACTCCATAAGCGTCTTTGCCCAAGTTCTGGGCGCTGAAAGAACAAGAGTGTTCCTCCACACAATGCTTGGAAGGTTCATAAAAGCCTATAACTCAACTGCCCTCCTAATTGCTGAAAAGCCGATGGGAGCTGAAAAAATAGGGTACGGTCTCGAGGAATTCGTCGTTGATGGGGTTATTATACTCCGCTATGAGTCCTTTGGAGAGGTCACAAGAAGGGTAATGGAAATCCCAAAAATGAGGAGAAGAAGCATCAAAAAACCACAGTATGAGTATGTAATAACCCAGAGGGGAATTGAGTTCCTGGAAGTTCCTGAACTCAGTAGAGCGGAAATAGAATACACGATGGAAAAAATCACAACAGGTTTAGAAAAACTTGATGGAATGCTCGATGGGGGCTTGTATAGGGGTGCAAATGTCCTACTTATTGGCATGACTGGAACTGGAAAAACCACATTCTCCCTGCACTTTGCCATAGCCAATGCATTACAGGGAAGAAAAGCAGTATACCTCGCCTTCGAGGAACCAATAGACCAGATAATAAGAGCCGCTAAAAACTACGGCATGCCGATAGAGGAAGCCCTAGGAGAGAACCTTAAGATAATCACTTGGGTGCCCGAAAGCAAAACCCCAGTTTACACCTTCTTAAAGATTAGGCGGATAATAGAAGAATTTAAACCTGAAGTATTGGTGATAGACAGCTTAACCGCATTAAGGAATCATATGGATGAGAAGGAACTTGCAAAGATGGTCAGATATCTCAACCTACTGACAAAACTACACAGAATCACCACGTACTTCACACTAAATGCCGAGACAAACTTCGAGATAGTACCGTTTAGTGGAGCAAGTACCATGGTGGACGTTATAATAGGACTTAAGTATCAAGTAAAAAACGAGAGCATAGAGAGAAAAATGGCAATTGTAAAAGCGAGAGGATCAAATCACTCAAGAAAGATATACAGATATGAGATCACCAGCAAGGGGGTAGAAATTTATGAATAAAGGTGGGGAAATTTTGGTTAAAGCAATTTCTGCAGCCCTTAGGGAAGTGGCTCCGGGGCTGGAATCTGTTTTAGAGGCTCACCTCAAGGCTACGTTGAACAAAGGCCTTGAGGTGGCATATGAGAATCCAAAAGAATTCAAAGATGCTGTTTCAAGACTTTTTGGTGAGTACAGCGCTAGGTTACTGGAGATGGTAATTATAAGCAAGCTTAAAGGACGCCTTGGAACAGAAAGAGAAATCAACTCCTTGGAAGAATTAGTGGATCAAATACGTGCAATTTACGGTGAGTAAAATGGATCCGTTAGAGCTAATGACTGCGGCATCGAAAAGAATATCCCCCACGTTCCTCAACCATGAGATAGGCAGCGATATTGAGATTGTGCTTTATCACTTAATAAAGAGGCTAAGAGAGGACTACGAGGATTTCTTAATAGTATCTTTTCAGGATGCATATGCTTCCATCCTTAAGTACCTGAAGTCAGTATATGAAGACGCCGATGAGGTTTTTGAGAGAGTAAAAATCATCTCCGTGAACCCTTTCATAGAGGAAGAACTTAATCCAGACCTTTCTATCAAAACAAAAGATGCTGAGATTATCATCGGCAGAATTAGTGGATATTTGAAAACAAAGAATAATACCTTGACCCTTGTTCTAGGTCTTGACCTCTATGGAGTAAAATACCCAGATGAGCTTGTTGTAATACTTCCAGCACTCATCAGAGTTCTCTCAAAGGGTGATAACAACGTCTTAGTAACTTTCGACGTCAAGATATTCTCAGAGGACATCTTGGAAATAGTAAATAGCTTTGCCCTCAATCTCTTCAAGTTTGGAATAGAGGTTAAAGAAAACGAGATTAAAAGAAAGTTCACAGTAATAAGAAGTCCTTTCTTGGAGTACAACCTGAGGTCATGGTACTACACAGTCACTCCTACCAAGATTGTTTTCTTCCCTGTCACCGCGGAGGTTTGATTTTTACTTTAAAATTTCCACAATCTTGTCCCATATCTTTTCCGCCAGCTCCTTTTTACTCATTAGTGGGAACTTCTCATAACCTTCCCTGGTTACCCAGTAGACTTCGTTTACCTCGCTTTCAAATGCAATTTCTCCCCTGTTGGCTATCACCACGTCGCTCTTTGCCTTTTCTATTTGCTTCCTTGCCTGCTCGATTAGCTCTTCTTCACTAACCCCATACTCCGCCTTGAAGCCCACCAAAAAGACATCGGGCTGGAGTTCCTTGACCCGCTGGATTATCTTCGGCGTTGGGACAAGCTCGATGACCAAGGGCTGGCCGCTCTTTATCTTACTTTCCGCTTTCTCCTTGGGGGTGAAGTCGCTAACGGCAGCTGCCAGAATAACAACGTCGTATTTCTTGGTTGAAAGCTCTTTTTCTATTGCCTCAAGCATCTCTTCGACTGTTTCAACCTCTATTTGGTTTTCGACAAAGCTCGGCACGCTTCCCTTGGTTCTTATGAGTGTCACTTCCGCTCCTCTAAATTCCGCCTCCTCGGCTATCGCAACACCCATCTTCCCACTGCTCCTGTTGGTGATGAATCTTATCGGGTCTATGTACTCCCTTGTAGCCCCCGCAGTTACCAGGACTCTCTTCCCAGCTAAATCCTTCTTGTGAAGCTTTTTTATAACGTGATAAACTATTTCTTCTATCGAAGCTACTTTAGCTTTCCCTTCCTCAAATCTCGGCCCAATAAACTCGACTCCAAGCTTCTTGAGCTTTTCAATGTTCTCCTTTATTATCGGATGCTCATACATCGTCGAGTGCATTGCCGGAGCAATCATTATCGGCGTATGGGCAAAAGCCGTCGTTACAACGGTGGTAACGGGAGTATCGTCAATTCCGCAGGCTATTTTGCTTATCGTGTTAGCGGTTGCCGGGCATACAAGAATTAAATCTGCTTTGTTCCCGTGTTCTCCGGCAAGCTCAACATGTTCAACGAAGCCCGTTATTTCCGTAACCACTTTATTGCCAGTAGCAAATTCCATTGCGTAGGGATGGATTATCTTCTGAGCGTTTTCGCTCATAACTGCATGAACTTCTGCTCCGTGCCTTACGAGCTCCCTTGCAAGCTTGACACACTCCACGGCCGCTATGCTTCCCGGTATGGCAAGCACTATCTTCTTTCCAACAAGCTTCCGGCTCTTTGTTGCATATATAAGCTTTACATGATGAAGCATTTCACTCACCAGAGAAAATTGGGGAGATTATATTTAAGGTTGCTGTTTTAGAGGATCTTTTTAAACTCCCTCTGCAGGAGAAAAGCATGCTTTTCTTCTAGGACTCTTTCATCAACTATAAGGACAAGAATCGAATCTTTAAGCAAGATTTGATCCTTCAAATTAACGAGAAATCTAAAAACAGGCTCAAACCCGTTCTCTAGGATAAGATATTCAACCCCATCAATAATCAAAGCATCTCCACTTGTGGCCATAGTCACCGCCCAGTGAAGAATCTTTTCAAGGTGAGTTGGATTAACCGAATTCTCTTTTTCCACTTTGCTTAACCACAGAATAGGGAGTTTATACTTCTCAAAAAGATTGGGATTTCTAACAACCGCCAATATGTTCCTATCTCTAAGAATTTCGGTGATAAGGTAATCAATGTTAAGTGAAGGATAAATATATGCACCTGAAGAAAGCGGCTTATCGCCCACCCTTCGCTTGTTATTTGGAATAAAAATTCCAAGAAAGTTCTTCATTATGCCAAAAGCAAACGGAATATAAAAAAGAGCAAAATAAGCGCTTTCTCCAATGACATCATTTTCAACAAATAACATTGCAAAATTAATACTCATCATGGCGACTTTAGTTACGATAGATCCCCTTATAAAATTGTTGGTAATAAGATTTTAATGAACTGGGTTAGTAACAAGAGTTAAAACGATATCCAAACCTACTCCTCCCTAACGGCATCTTCCTCGAACTTCCTAATTTCTTCCCTTGTCCCCACCCACACAACTATAACAGGCTCAACTGTTATCATGCCGTCCTTTATCATTGGCTTTATCTCGTTTATAGCCCTCTCTATCATGTGCCCCCTATCCACGGCCTCAATTATTATCGGCAGATCCGTTGAAAGCCTTAAAACATCACTTGAGTGCACTCTACTCTTTTTTCCAAAGCCATAAATCCCTCTATATACAGTTGCCCCAGCAAGTCCCATCTCCCTCAGTTTTTCTACTATTGCCTTATAAAGCGGTCTTCCATGCCAAGTATCACTTTCCCCTATGTAAATTTTCATTCTTAGAGTATTCCAGTGTTCAATTTCTACCATCCTTTCACCTCCTTGCAAGAAGGAATCCCAAAAATACTAAACCTACGGTTATTATAACGTTTGCCGAGATGTTCATTAGGGCAAGAAAGTATTCTCTCTCCCTTAAAAGGCTAAAAGTCTCGTATGAAAAAGTCGAGAACGTACTCAATCCACCGCAGAACCCGGTTCCAAAAAAGGCTCTCCAGTTGGGAGAAACTTCATAGCCGAAGAAGATTAGTCCATATAAATAACCAAGCAGAAAGCTGGCTGTACTATTCACCAATAAAGTTCCTACCGGAAAATCCTTGTAAACTGGGAGTAAGCCCGCAATGCCATAGCGTATTATTGCTCCCAGCATTCCCCCAATGCCAACTGCCAAGAGGATTTTAGTGTTCATTCCCATACCTCCCAAGCAGTATTCAAAAGCTCAGAAGATCATTAAGTGCCCTCAACGCTCTATAGGTGTTTTGGAAGTTTGAAATCCCCATCTCAAGGCTCCTTCTAAAGCCCCCGTTGGGATTCTGGAGAGCTCTTATAAACCTTATGTGAGGTTCTATGTAGCGAGGCTTTTCGTTAATAAGCCTTAAGCCCCTAACCGCGTAGAATGTTGGCTCCAGATAGGGTGGGAGAGAATAAGGTACCTCCGTAAAGCCGCCGTAAACTTCGCACTTGTGGAAGTGCCCTGTTTTTGGAACTGGGTATCCCAGCGCATTGAGCGAAAAGATCGCTTGGCAAGTCATGGTTGTTGTTGCCTGCTTCACACCATAGCCGTCGCCTTTCCTAAAGCTCTCAATGAAGTCCTTTATCTTCCTCTTCTCCGCGGAAGAAACTTTGTAATTTCCTGCTCTAAATGCCCTAAGCACCCAGTAGGTTGCTTCAAGTGGTGTTGCAGTTCCGAATTCCTCGCTCCCCCCAAGACCAACGGCAAATTTGCCTTCAAGGGGGCTATACTTTTCAAAGACCAGTGAAAGTCCTTCTTTTGCTAGGTCTTTTGCCCCTAGAATTGCGAGCCCTTCAACTGCCATGGCTATTGCAACAGTTGCTTGTTGGGGTTTTAGGGAGGTGTGTAAGAATTCTATTGTTTTTTCTTCATCTGGGACTTCTAGTCCAAGAAGATCATAGATTTTAACCGCATAGTAAGTGTCGTTTACGTTAGTCTCGTTCAGCAGAGAAACAAAGCAATAGCCACCGTCTTCATGTCTCCTTCCCTCAAGGTACCTCAGCACAGCATTTATATCAACATATTTCTCAAGCTTCGAGCCCATTCTACCGCCTCCCAAAGTTTTAGCGGAGAACAGGCGTCATCAGCCCTCAGCGGGCGGTTCGGGCTCGAAGCCCCAGGCGGACGCCATCGCCCAAGACCTTCTTCTTAGGTAATTTTATAAGCTTTTCTTTTGGAAAGATAAAATAACAAGCAAGCGAGTGGTGAAATATGGAACTTATTGGCTTTGTACATCTTGGCAACACATTCAACGAAAAGGTAAT
>LGET01000096.1 GCA_001507935.1 Thermococcales archaeon 44_46 | reverse complement strand
TGTTCCAATAAGACTTTAAAAGAATTGAAAGCCCGAAGACGAAAAAGAAGAACCCGATGACATACTAGGTTCCAATAAGACTTTAAAAGAATTGAAAGCAATTTCCACAATATCACCCCCTTTCAATACAGTGCTGGTTCCAATAAGACTTTAAAAGAATTGAAAGTTTTGATATTTCCCGTTTCCGTAGCGGATAACGTCGGCGTTCCAATAAGACTTTAAAAGAATTGAAAGGGGCTCAATGTTGCTGAGTCTAATACTGTATAATTTGAGTTCCAATAAGACTTTAAAAGAATTGAAAGCGCTTAGGCGAAATCTTAAAAACAATAAAAGCGAAATCAAAGAACTCTTTCCAGGATTTCCCTCAGGTCTTTCAAAAACTCCTCAAGGTGCTCCCTCTTTACGTGGGGCATCATAACTATCCTTATATACCCCCTGTGGGCGCTTATTCCCCAGCCTCTGGCTTTGAGCTCGGCCTCAATTTTCTTAAGCTTCCTGGAGCCGAAGGAGACTATGTTCAACATGGGCTCCCTTATAAGGTATACCCCATTTAGACCCTTTATTTGCTCCGCGAACCAGTAAGCATTTTCCATAGCCTCCTTGACAACTCTCTTGTATCCTTCAAAGCCAAGATGCTTGAGGAGGGCCCATACTGCTATTGCATTTGCACCTGGCCTAGTGCCGGTAATGGTCGCCTGGAATATCTTTCCTCCAGCTAAATAAGGTGCTAAAACGTTTATGGCCTCTATGTACTTTTTCTTTCTAAAAACTATCCCCCCAGCAGGGATTGGGGCCATGCCCATTTTGTGGGGGTCTATGGTAACGCTCTGCACACCCTTGAGCTTGAAATCGAAATCCGGCAACTCGTAACCCAGAGCCTTCGCAAAGGGTATTACAAAACCTCCAAAGGCTGCGTCAACATGAAGGGGAATCCCGTAATCAACAGCAATGTCTGAAAGAGCGGGGATGTCATCGACAACTCCCAGCCCGGTTGTACCGGCAATTCCAACTATGCCAATGGTGTTATCGGTTATCTTACTCTCAACATCTTTGACGTTAACAGAATAGTCCCTATTAAGTTCGGCCCACACCAGCTTTACCCTCAGCAAATCACTCGCCTTTAGAAAAGAGAAGTGAGCACTTTTTGGGAGGATCAACTCGGGCTTCTCAACATCGGATATATTGCGAAAAGCCCTTACGGCCAAGATATTTGCCTCGGTACCACCGCTCACTATGTTACCGTAGGCCTTCTTTAAATGTAAAAGTTCTCCAAGCATCTGAACGGCTTCTTCCTCGATTTTTTTGCTTCCATTATGCAACCCCGGATCGCCCAGGTTCCTATCTATATACTTCTGGATTATCTTTTGAGCAAGCGGATGAGGATAAGTACACATGGATCCCAAAATCCTGCCCGAATCAAAAGTTAGGTCAACTTTAAGCCTTTCCTCAAGTTCAGCAAGCACTTCCTCTTCGCTCATTCCTTCCTTTGGAATCATGCTCTCACCGACCTAGACTCATCAGCATAGCCTTTAAGCTTTTGTCACTCCTCCCTTATGCGAGATAAATAAAGTTTGAAAAACTGGGGAGTCGTTACAGCAGTCAGCATTGAGACTATGACACTGGTTGCAAAGAGGCCTTGGTCTATTAGCCCCTCTTCAATTCCGAACTTTAGTATGGCAAGGTCCAGGCTGCCCCTTCCACCCATACCGATTCCAACGAGCATTGCCGATTTCCAGTCAAATCCAAATGCTCTCATTCCAAGTCCACAGCCGAGGAGCTTTCCTAAAACTGCAGCCAGATAAAGAAGGACTATCAAAGCGACGTTGAGCTCATTGAGAGAGGGATTAAACATCAGCCCCACGTAAATAAAGAAGAGAGGCATGAAGAACTCTGTAAGGACTACCTGCAGGTCCCCAATAAGCTCGTTAAGCTTTATCTTGCTTAACACGAGGGGATCTCTCCTCTCTCTGAGTCTGCTTATTGTTAAGCCCGCAAGATAGGCACCAATTATCTGGTGCAGGCCCACCCTTTCAGCCACTATTGCTAAGAAAAATGTGAGGATTATCGTAAAAGTGAAGAATATGTTGAGGTTCCTCAATATGCCGTAAAACCTCACAGAGCGCTTGAAAATGTATTCAGAAAGTAAGAGAACTGCTGCTATGAATATGGCTATCTTAATTGTCAAAACAACCAAGGGGAAGAGTGCAAGCTCGCCCTGTGTCATCGCCGTTATTATGCCAATTAGATAAACGGCCATTATGTCATCGGCAAACGCTGCCCCCATTAATATTGAAGAAATCTCCTTCCCTACCCTTGACTTCAACAACACCCCACTGGTAACTTCAATTGCAGTATTCCCCAGAGTCACCCCTACAAAAATAGCCGCAGCCAATCCCTTTCCAAAGAGATAAACCGTTGAAAAGCCAAGAAAGAATGAAAACGCAACACCCAAACCGGCCACTGTGATAGCTTTTGCTTTGTTTGATGCAATCGATGAAAAGTTGCTTGTGAGACCCATGTAGAGCATCATCATCAGAAGGCCGAACTCTGAAAGGACTTTCAATGGCTCGGAAGGAGAAATAACGTTGAGAAGAAAAGGCCCCAGTATCATTCCGGTGAGTATATGGGCAAGTATAGGGTGGACATCCTTCTTCTCAAACAGCCACTCTAAAGTCTTTGCAAAAACCAGAAGGATGGAAAGGTCAAGCATGTACTCCACTTCATACCCTCCTGCTCAGCAGAGCCCCTATTATCCACAGGAGCATTAGGAAAACTGCAAGTATCATTGCCAAGGTGGCCCCCTTGCTTGTTCCAAAGACTATTGGAATAGGGCCAATCATTATTACTCCCCCACTCTCAACGTCAGCCTCTCCCCCAGATGCTGCCATCAAAGTTCCTATGAAGATCAGCATGAAGCCTATAAATATCAGTCCCATCCCTGCCAGTATAAGCAGTTCTCCCTTCATGGCCCCTCATGGAAAAATACACTTAGAGTTTTTAAGCTTTAACGCTAAAGTTACTGAAGGAGGAACTACAGTATGCTCGTACTTGTGGATTTGGATGATACTCTCTGCAACACATGGGAGGCAGCAAGATGGAGTGTTCTTAGACTCCTGCCCCATTTGATTAGAAAAAGAAAGTTTAGGGCACTCCTTTACATTCTCACCCAGAGGTACAAAGAGCTTGAGCAGTCAAGAGAGCTGCATCTCCTTGATCTAGACGAACTGGTCGAAAATTTCATGGAGCGGATTTATCAAAAAATTTCGGAGGAAGACCTTAGAGAAATGTTTGAACTTGTTGATAGGACATTTTTCTCAAACTTAAAGCTCTACCCAGATGCCGTTGAATTCCTGAAGGGCTTAAAGGATATAAATGCTAAGGTTGTTTTAGTGACGGATTCCTCCTCTGAGTGGCAGAGAAAGAAGCTGGAGTATCTCAACCTGAAGCAATATTTTGATCACCTTATAATAAGTGGAGAGACCGGGCACAGCAAACTTGAGCCCCATAACTTTATACTTGCGAGGAAAATGTTTCCCAAGGAGGATGAAGTCTACGTAGTAGGGGATAGAGATGACACAGATATGAGAGGGGGAAAAGAAATCGGTGCAACAACAATTCTCGTAAGGAGAGGATACTTTAAATCCCTCTTACCAAAGCATGCTGATTATGTAGTTAAAGACCTCAAAGAGGCATTGGAGGTAATAAAGAATGAGCATAAAAAGCGAGCTTAAAAGAAAAGCGCTTCATCTCACAGGGCTTACAGTTCCTCTGATATATCTAACGTTTGGACAAAAAGCAGCGATAGGGTTCGTTTCATCCGCACTGATAGTTTTTTTAATTCTGGAGCCATTTAGAATAGTTGAAGGGCTGAGAGACCGGGTAAAAAGAAAGCTCGGACTTTACGTCAGAGATGAAGTGATAGCCCGCGTAGAGAGAGAACTGGACGCAATTTCAAGAGAGCATGAAAAGCATTCGATTGGAGCACATATCTATTTTACACTCGGGGCATTAATAATAGTCTGCTTTTTCCCGAGGGACATAGCCATAGGTGCCATAACAGTCGCGACCCTTGGAGATGCAGTTGCGGCAATAGTGGGAAAACCCTTTGGAAAGCACAGGTTTAAAAACGGCAAAAGCGTAGAAGGGAGCCTAGCGTATTTTTTAACCGCGTTTTTGATACTATTCTTTTTAATAGACCTTCCCCACGCCTTTGTGGGAGCCTTAGCGGGAATGTTAGCAGAGTTTTACGAGTTGCCTCCCGATGACAATTTGTCAAACCAACTTGCCGTGGCGTTTGCACTATGGACGTTTAGAAAATTCATTGGACAGTAAAAAACAAAAAGAAAGGGAAATCACCTGATGTAGACCTCTGCGAAGGTGCTTATGGTATCCATATCGCCCCACTCGTTGTCACTGTCGTGGACGCTTGGATCATCCGGAATGGTTATAACGGCCGAGTCTCCAGGGTTTGCACCTGTTATCCATGCAACTATGCTTATCTTTTCTGGTTTTCCTCCAAGCAACTCCCATGGAATAGCCATTTCAAGGCTCTGCAAGCCTTTGTCGTTTCCGAGGTATCCTATTGCAGCATTCTCGAACAATTTATAGTACTCCCATCCAGCCCCATTCCATACTGCAAGTTCCGCTGATGTTATAGTGTTTGTTCCAGGGTTTTCAAAGAACGGGCCATTCCAGTAAAGGTATATTTCTGCATCAACGCCTCTAGCGAACCCAATCTTTCTTCCCCACGCATCAGCATCTCCGGTATATCCTCCCTCTCTGTAATCAAGTGCGAAACCGTAAGCTATTCTCCATGATTCGGTGTTCTTTGTGCTCAGAGCAATGTAGAGATATTTGTCGTCGTAGTCTACGTAGAGACTGTCCAGATAAGCTCCGGCTCCCGCCCCAACTTTGTTTTGAGCTACAAGTGAGCTTTCGTCCCAATCCGTAAGGAATCCATCGATCTTCTTCTTAAATTCTAAACTCTCCAGGAATTCTGAAATCTCTCTCTGCAGCTTAACAAGGCGGATATACGCAGAGAAAATTTTTAGAGCCCCTCTCAATTCATAGTTGGGCATGTAAATGAGAGATTTGCCTTCGTTAAACAGTTTCAGGCTTTCATTGAGCTTCAGCTCAAATCCTTTTACAGTCTCAGCATATTTGGCTGGCAGACTCATGGAGGAAATATTTTCTACAAGTAGCTTTGTCTTCTCGTATTCCTCTGGATAGGTTCTAGGCCACACATACATACCGAGCCGTATAAGCTTGTTCTGCCTCTCTGCGACTTGTCCCACCACAATGTCCAGTGTGGCAACGTTGTTATCTTCGTTAGCCTCTTCTATCTCATTGTTGGGATCGACAACTGCCTTTATGGTGTGAACCCCCCATGCATCAGAATACCTGTAGAGATAGCCAAGCTTGACTTCAGAGTGTGCAGATACGTTAATAAGCCAGCTTTTGAGGAGAGCATCTCCATCGTAGAGCTCCACAGTTACGTTTTGAGCATCCACCTCTCCTATGTTCTTAACTGTAATTGTAATGTTAGCTGGCTGCCATTGCTCGACATTAAGTACATCTGAAGAAATGCTAACCGTAAGCTCGGGTTTTGGAATTGGGATTTCAATAACGGCAAAATTTGATAAAACGTCCTGATCAGTCCAATCATTTCCATCTACGGCTGGATCCAAGGGAACTGTATCAACAGCTGAATCCCCCTTCGCACCTCCAGCCACCCATGCGATTAGGGCGACTTCCGATGTTCTACCCCCTATTGCATCCCATGGAATTGCCATCTCGAGTACTTGTAGCCCATTGCCTGTTGTGAAATCGTAAGTAACTACACTTCCAACGTCTTTGTAATCCCAACCATTTCCAGTCCACGTTATGAAGTTTCCGCCCCCAATGACGTCATTACCTCCATCGTACCAGAAGTAAATCTCATAATCAACTCCTCTCGAGAACCCTATTTTTCTATCCCATGCATCAGTATCCCCAGTGTAACCTCCTTCTTTAACATCAAAGCCAAAACCATATACTACGCCCCAACTTGCAGTATTATTTGTGGTAATAGCCACATATAGGTACTGTTCATCGTATGAAACGTAGAGCTTGTTCAAATCCGCCCCATCTGGACCATCAAGATTGCTTACTCCCACAACCTCATAGCCTGCCCAGTCGCTTAAATCCGTTCTGCCTACCCGTAAAGTGCGTGTAGGGCGTTAATTTCGTAACGGGTAGGCTTCCAGCCTCCCGTCTTCATTGGCTGGCTTTCGGGGGGAACGGAGACTC
>LGET01000095.1 GCA_001507935.1 Thermococcales archaeon 44_46 | reverse complement strand
GAGTCTGTGATCCCATCTGGGGATCACGACAACCACCTGAAAGAATTCAGCAAAAACCCTAATAAAGGTTACTATAAACACGCCCCTGTCCCCTTTAACCGAAAGGTTTATAAATAGCCTTCAATCCTTATTGGATTGGGCGTGGGCCGGTAGCTTAGCATGGTTAGAGCGGCGGACTCTTAATCCGCAGGTCGGGGGTTCAAATCCCCCCCGGCCCGCCAAATAGGCTCTTCTACAGGGAGTTTATGTTCCAAAAAATTTATGTATGATGCCGGATTAATTAAACTGGATAGTGAATAAACCGGAGGAGATGTTCAATGCAGCCTCATGAATTCAAGATAAATGAAGACGGTTTAAGAGCAGTTCTACCTCCAATGGAAGCCGAGATAATGGAGTATATGTGGAAGGTGAAGGTTGCAACGGCTGGAGAGGTTTATGAATATCTAAAAGATAAGCATGAGAACTTAAGACGTTCTACAGTTAGTATACTAATGAACAGGCTCTGTGAAAGAGGGCTATTAAAGAGAAGTGTGGATACGGGAAGGGGAGGAATGAGATACGTTTACAGTGTGGCTACAAGCAAAGAGGAGTTTGAGAAGAAAGTTGTAGAGAGCATTTTGAATGCCCTCATGAGTAATTTTAAGGAGGCAACCGTTGCGTACCTCTCAAAGATAAAGAAGTGATAGCAGATGCTTAAACTCATATTCCTCGCCCAGGTGTTGATTACAATTTTGTACTTGGGAAAACTTGGCCTGTTATTTGTAGTTGGGGTATTCCTTATTCTTGCTGGACTGTACCTGTGGACTATTAAGAGCTCCTTAAAGAAGAAACAAAGGAAGCTTTCCTACGAAGATCTCCCATGGCTCTACGATGGGATAATGAGGATGGCAAATAAGGCTGGGATAGCAACTCCCGAAATTTATCTGCTGGATGACTATATACCCAATGCTTACTCTTTTAGAAATTCGATTGTGCTTTCTATGGGTCTATTTGAGGTTCTCGATGAAGAAGAAATCCTTGCAGTTGCGGCCCATGAGATAGGCCATATAAAAAACGGAGATACTGTCCTCTTCCCGCTTATCTCTTATGGGAGATACCTCATGCTCGCTATAGCCCTTTTGAATTTCCTAATCTCCAGAAACGCTTTGGTTTCATTGGCTTCCTTCATATTCTACCTTCTCTACGAGGTTCGTAGGTCTGATTATTTAAAACAGAGAGAATTTAAAGCTGATGAAACGGCATTGCGCTTAATACCTGTTCCATTGGCTCTAAAAAGAGCCCTCGAAGAACTTAAGTACTACGAGGACTTAAGGATCGAAGTTAAGGAATCTGCGTTGCCCTCTATAGAGCCAAAGATAGAAAGACCTCACCAAAAATCGCTCTTTGAGACACACCCAAGCTATGAAGAGAGGATATGGAAGATTATGGCAGAAGTTGAAGCTATGACCCTCAGGGAGAGAATTTTCAACTGATCAAAAATTCTTTTAAGCTTGTTGCTTCTTTTTTATTAGGTGGTACTATGGAAGTAGAAATAGTTCTAGATAAAGAGCGAGCAGAGCATATAAAGAAAATACGTCCCACGAAAGATGAATACTTCATGCTCATTGCAAAGCTCGTGAGTCTAAGGGCCACATGTCCTAGACTTAGGGTTGGAGCAGTTGCCGTAAAAGACGGCTACATTTTGGCGACAGGCTATAATGGCGCCCCGAGGAATATGGATCACTGTATAGATGTGGGTTGCCTGATAGTCGATGGTCACTGTCATAGAGCGGTTCATGCAGAACAGAACGTCATAGCAATGGCGGCTAGAAAGGGGATAAGCCTTGAAGGGGCCACACTTTATGTTACCCACTTTCCATGCGATGTCTGCTTTAAGTTACTGGTAAATGCGGGAGTTAGGGAGATAGTTTACGAGGAGATGTATCCAAACAAGGCAACTGAGATTTTGCTGAAAGAAGCCCAAGAGAAAGGGATTGTGAAAATAAGACAGTTTAAAGTCCCCAAGGAGAGGGTTAAAGTATTCCTGGAAGAGCTTTTTGGAGATGACTAATCCCTTTCTAGTTTTTCTAGCATTTCCTTGATTTCCTGGAATTCTATTGCGATCTGACGTGTTAGCTCGGTTATTTCCCTTTCAGCTTTGTCTATTGCGATGTAAAGCCTAAACAACAGCAGGTAGCTGAGGCCTATAGAGACCACAAACAATGCATCTAGACCCCTTCCAAGCCCGAGTATGTTTTTTATTGTTAAGGAAATCTCCACCGGTTTCAGGGAAACTATCAGCATTATGAGGAGCAAAGCTTCCCAGAACACCAGATCCTGCCATTCAAGCTCTTTTCTCCCGTATTTTCCAAGTACGTATACCATAAGTGCCAGGATAATAATAACGGCGATGTATTGTACGGCATACATTTTTATCACCTCATCCTATCTAACAGCAAGTTAAAAGCTATTTTTACGCCCTCTAAAATATTGGTTCCTTTCTTTTTGGAATATTCGGTATAAACCGCTTTTATGGGTACTTCAACTATTCTGCATCCGTTCTTTGAGGCTTCGATTATTATTTCACTTGAAACAGCGTATCTATCGCATGTGATTTTTATTTTGGATGCGCATTCTCTATTCAAGCACCGCAATCCGCTTTGGGAATCGGAAACGTATTTTTTAGCAAACACTGCCGTTATAAAGTCAAGAACAAAATTTCCAAAGCGTTTTACAAAAGGCATTTCACTTACGTCCCCTTTCAATCTTGAGCCCACGGCAAAATCTGCCTTCCCTTCTGCAACTGGCTTCATTACTCTTAGGGCATCATCAACTAAATGCTGGCCATCTGCATCAAAGGTCAGTATTAATTCAGCTCCTTTAAGGAGGGCGTACCTTATCCCTGTACCCAATGCTCCCCCAAGCCCTCTGTTTACGAGGTGTGTTAACACTACCACGCCTTTTTCTTGAGCCACTTCTCTAGTTTTGTCTCTGCTCCCGTCATTTACGACCACAATCTCTTCTTCTTTGAAATACTGGAGCAAGTCCCTCAGGACGTTATCTATTGTTTTCTCTTCATTGTACGCCGGTACAACAACGTATGTCTTGAGCAATCGCTTGAAGAGTTCAATCGCCTCTTTGACGTTTGCTACTTCAAAATTTGCGTCTTCTTCAATTTTAAAGCTCATTCTTCCGCTTTCGTTGGAGGTTATAAGTACACTCAGACACCTTAGTTCTTTTGCCGGGAGCAGGTCATATCCATGATCTCCCACTACAACTACTTTTGTTGGTGGAACATTAAAATGCTCTAGTATTGTCTTTAAATGGCCGGGATTTGGCTTAACGTCTTCTGGAGGTACATCATCCCTGGTAACTACAAGGTCAAAAAATTCCTCAATACCATGTTTTTTTAGCACATATTCTGTGGCCTTTCTAGAGCTCCTAGTCATCAGGGCGATTTTTATCCCATTTTCTTTTAAAAGCTCTAGCAACTCTCTGGAACCTTCGAACAAATAGCTGTCCTTAGCCCTTTCTACTTCCAGTTCAACGAGGAATGAATGCAGATATTCAAAATCCATACCCGTAATTTGGGATATCTTGAGCAGAGTTTCATACATAGGCGTCAAATCACCGATGAGCTCCTTTGATATTCCCTCCTTCTCAAGCCTCTCTTTTAATCTCTCCTTTACTTTTGCAAAGTCCATTGGCGCACCCACAAGGGTTCCATCGAGATCGAAGACAACTAGCTGGATGTCCATGCTTTTTCACCCTGTGACATTTCTTATAGTAGCGGAAGAGTTATTAAGTCCTTGCTTAATTTAGTTTGGGTGGTTATAATGATAACGCCTGTTGTGGGTTTTATCCTTTCCCTTCTTCTTACCCCCTACATCGGTTCGTTAATGAGAAAAGCCGGCATAGTTGGAAGAGATATTCATAAGCTAGATAAACCCGAGGTTCCAGAAATGGGAGGCATTGTTCTTTTACTCGTATTGCCTCTAAGTCTTGTGTCTCTTCTAAATGAAACTCTCGCAAAGGCTCTTCTGATATTTCTTCTCTTTGGGATTATAGGTATAATAGATGACATAACCCAGCTTAAACAGTCTCATAAAGTTCTGTTATCTTTGCTGGTCTCCTCAATAGTAGTTTCGATATCCATAAATACTGATCTGGATATTCTGCTGGTTTCCTTTGAACTTGGCTTATTCTACTATCTCTTTGCGGTACTTTTCATAACCGGTTCTGCCAATCTGGTGAACCTCTTAGCAGGGTTCAATGGGCTGGAGGTAGGGACTTCCGCTATAGCTCTCTTCTTTTTGGGGTTGATAACCTCTGGAAATGCCCAAATTTTGGCATTGACGGGAAGTGCTGTAGCCTTTGGATTTTTGTGGTGGAATAAATACCCCGCTAGAATCTTCCCCGGGGACACTGGAACGTTGTCCCTTGGGGCATTAATAGGACTGGTTGGCGTTTTAGGTAAAGTTGAAGTATTTGCAGCGTTTTTGCTGCTACCCCATTTTGTGGACTTCCTCCTTAAGTCTAAAATACGATTTAAAGGCAGACCTTTGGGAAGAACAGAGGTTTTGGAAGATGGGACTTTAAAAGCCCCACCTTACCTAAGCTTTCTGGGTTTGCTGATGAGAATAAAGAAAGTAAAAGAGCCTCAGCTCGTTGCCATGGTTTGGGGGATAGAAACAGTCTTAGGTATTATTGTCCTTCTTCTTCATCAATTACTTTGACCATACCGAAACCATAGCTGGTTTTGTCTCCAAAGCCGTTTTCGTATCCAAACTTTGCTATCTCCTTCGACCCATAATACCGGAAAACCATCAGAGAGCCTCTGTAATACGTCTTACCAACCTTTATTCTCACAGGCTTGAATTTTATGACATCAAGGTGAAAGTCGGTATCCTCTGGGAACCTACCATTTATCTCTGAAAACTTTGTAAGCATTATTTTCCTGAGTTTGTCTTGGAATCCCTCGTTGTTTGGATAAAGATCCCATATCTTTACCTTATTGTCTTCGAACTTGGCTGTCCTAACAACTATAGGGCTTAACGTTGAAAAAAGCGTTCCATCCCTTATCTTTGGCTCCCGGAGTATTTTTATGTCGGCCATGGAGAACGTCGCTTCTCCCACCTTTAAGATAGGATTCGAGATAAACCCCTCTGCAATTGCCTTTATGATTTCGGTGAGAGAAGACGAAACGTAGAGGGATATATCATCCGAGAGTACTTTAATTCCTTTATCGGGAATAATCTCCCTCTCTCTAATCATTATCCTGGAAAAGGTGAAGTAATCCTTATACTCCATTTGAAGCACCTCAGCTAAATCTGGCGCCGCAAGGAAAATCTTTTCAAGCAACTGGTCATGAATTTCATCGTTGTAATTAAAGGGCACTATAGCATTCTTATTTTCAGGTTTAAGTTTGATTTCAATTCTCATTAACTAACCCTCCGCTCTAAATAATATCTTTGCCTTTGATGTTAATAAGAATTTCGAATGAAGATTGTCCTCTCGCTTATTTTCAAAAAACGTAAAATATCTCAAGGGCAAACTTTTTAAAGCCCTTTTATCACCCACTATTGGCAATCTTATAAGGGGCGGCTGGCAGTAGCTGGCCGTCACCGGGAGGTGTTGGAAATGGCAAGGTTGCATGCAAGAAAAAGAGGAAAGTCTGGATCAAAGAAGCCACCGAGGACAGCCCCACCTACATGGGTGGAGTACACTGCTGAGGAAGTTGAAAATCTTGTTGTTAAGCTTAGGAAGGAAGGTTATAGTGCTGCCATGATAGGCACTATTTTGAGAGACCAATACGGAATTCCGAGTGTTAGGCTCATCACTGGAAAGAAAATAACCAAGATACTCGAAGAGAACGGCCTTGCTCCAGAGATTCCAGAGGATTTAATGTTCCTCATTAGAAAGGCAGTCAAACTTAGGAAGCACCTAGAACAGCATCCCAAAGACCTTCATTCAATGAGGGGACTTCAGCTTACTGAGAGCAAGATCAGGAGACTTGTAAAATACTACAGGAAAACTGGAAAGCTACCAGCCAAGTGGAGATACGATCCAGAGCAAGCAAAGCTTCTCGTTCGCTGATTTTCACCTTTTTCCTTATTAAGGTGATATAATGGATAAGAACGCATTTTTGGAGAAGGTTAGGGAAGGTGCAGAGCTAATAAAAATGCACATTGAGTTAGGCCATACTATCCGTATTATTTCACACAGGGATGCAGATGGCATAACTGCCGGTGCAATTCTAGCAAAAGCCCTCGCTAGGGAAGGTGCGGATTTTCACCTCAGCATAGTGAAACAGCTTGGGGA
>LGET01000094.1 GCA_001507935.1 Thermococcales archaeon 44_46 | reverse complement strand
GCTTCCCCACTTTACATCGCCAAGGAGTTGTTTAATGGCCTTTGTGACGAGAGAGCCTCTCCATATTATTGGCTGGTCTTCGGGAACCATAAGCCCCATGCTCATGACCTTAATTGGGGTTGTCTGGCCTGAGAAGTCGTTCATTGGGGGTATCATTTCAAAATGTCCGTCCTCAAACTTCTCTGCCAGAACCTCCGCCTTTTCAACACCGAGCATTTTTGCCACGTTTGGGCCGTGCACATCAGCATCCAAGACTCCCACGAAATAGCCCTGCTTTGCAAGAGCCACAGCTAGATTTACTGCAACTGTGGATTTTCCAACGCCTCCTTTTCCACTTAAGACCGCTACCTTGTATTTCCACTGCTTTTCTTTTTCCTTTATTCTCTGGGTAAGAGGGTCAACACCTAACCCGGGCACGTTAAAATTGGGTGGAGTTTTTATCGTCATCATTTATCACCTCTGCTTTAGGCTAGCCTAAAAATGCTTATAAGTTTTGCTCAGAAAATAAACAACATTATACAAAAATGGATAATAACAAAAAGAGAGGAGAATTCATGGAAGCTCGACTTCTTTGCCAAGGATTCTCCACATTTCTTTTACTTGGTTCTTAAGCTCTTGTATCGCTTCGGGTCTCTTGAAGAGGTGCTTAAATCTTCCTTGCAACCTAAGGTAGTCTTCAATTGGCTTCTTGAACTTTCCGTCCTTGGGGAATCTCTGGAACTTTATGTTGTGGAAGTCTCCGTTCTCTATTTCAAACAGTGGCCAGATACCGGTTTCAATTGCCAACTTAGCTACTTCAACTGTCTTTTCTGGTGGAATCCTCCATCCGGGAACACATGGTGCCAAGACCTGAACAAATGCTGGCCCATCTACGCTTGCAGCCTTCTTCATCTTCCTGTAGAAGTCGTATGGGTCTCCAATGCTGGCAGTAGCAACATAGGGAACTTGGTGAGCTGCGGCTATTAATGCCACCCACTTCTTCGGCTTGTCCTCACCAATTGAGTACTTTCCGGGTGGTGAGGTTGTTGTCCATGCTCCGTATGGGGTGGATGAGCTCCTCTGGATACCAGTATTCATGTAAGCCTCGTTATCGTACATGAGGTAGACCACGTTGTGCCTTCTCTCAAGCATTCCAGAGAGTGCTTGGAGACCAATGTCAGCTGTACCACCGTCTCCACCGATGGCAAGGATTTTTCCTTTTCTACCAAGCTTCTTCCATGCGGCCTCGACACCACTAGCTACAGCACCAGCGTTTTCAAAAGCTACGTGAATCCATGGGGCTTTCCAAGCGGTGTAGGGGAATACACCAGAGACAACTTCCATACATCCAGTAGCGTGAGCTATTGCAAATGCGTTGGGGTCTCCATACTTCTCCTCCATTGCCTCACTAAATGCCTTTGTGGCGAGCTTCATGACTATAGCCGGTCCACAACCGGCACATGCAGCGTGACCAGGTGCCCAGTATTCGCGAGTTGTGATAGGGGGCTTTCTAACTGCCATCATAATCACCTCACAAAATCTCCTTCCTCAATCCTATCCAGTTGACCTCTTCAACCTTCTCTCCTTCAAGTGCCTTCTTTGAAATCGCGACAACCTCTTCAAGCTGGTCAAATGTGACGTCTCTTCCACCGAGGCCGATTATGAAGTCAAGCATTATCGGCTTCTCCTTCTCGTTTACAAGTGCTCTGCTAGCATCTGCGAAGACAGCACCACCAATTCCAAAGCTGATGTCTTTCTCAAGAATTGCGAGAACCTTTGCCTTCTTTGCCAAAGCTCTGAGTTCCTCAATTGGGAATGGTCTGTAGACTGTCATCTTTGCAGCACCGATCTTAACGCCCTCTTCCCTCTTCTTGTCAACGAATTCTTTGAGTGTTCCGGCAAGTGAACCCATAGTGAGGAGAATTATCTCAGCATCATCTGTCTTGTATTCCTCAATCATGTGGTATCTTCTTCCAAACTTCTTCTCGAACTCGTCAAAGGCTTCCTTGATAACTTTTCTCGCGTTTTCCATAGCCTCCCAAACTGTGTATCTTGCCTCCATGTAGTGAGCCGGGAATCCAAGGGCGCCCTGAGTAATTGGTCTGGCCGGATCAAGGTAAGCGTGCTTTGGAACGTATTCTCCGAGGAACTCGTCAACTACCTCTTGATCTGGAATTTCAACTGGTTCGACTGTGTGGGTCAATATGAACGCGTCAAATCCAACCATTGCTGGAAGAAGAACGCGCTCATCTTCTGCAACCTTGAAGGCGATTAATATCAAGTCGAGTGCCTCTTGGTTGTTTTCGGCATAGAATTGAATCCATCCAGTGTCTCTCTCACTTATTGTGTCTTGCCAATCGTTCCAGATGTTTATCGGGGCTGAGAGTGCTCTGTTACCAATTGCCATGACAATTGGGAGCCTCATTCCTGCAGCTATGAAGAGAATCTCGTGCATTAAAGCCAAACCTTGAGAAGCAGTTGCTGTAAAGGTTCTAACCCCTGCAGCAGAGGCACCAACACATGCAGAAATTGCTGAGTGCTCGCTCTCAACTTTTATGAACTCTGCGTCCATTTCTCCATCGGCAACAAATTCACTAATCTTCTCGGGAACGAGAGTTGATGGTGTAATTGGGAATGCAGCTACAACCTTTGGTTTTGCAAGCTTAGCTGCCCAAGCAGCGGCTTCATTACCCTTCATAACCTTTCTCATTGGCATTTATACCACCTCATTTGCTTTCTCTAACCATTTCAATTGCTTTGGTTGGGCATTCATTTGCACAGATTCCACAGCCCTTACAATAGTCGTAATCAAACACCGGGTAGCTTTCTTCGTCGAGATAAATTGCAGGCTCTGGGCAGAGTGTGTAGCACATGAAACATCTAATACACTTCTCCCTGTTAAACTGCGGCATGAAAACTCTCCAACCGCCGGTCTTGTTAACGACGCTACTTCCGGGAATGTAAACTATTGCACCGGGTGTCATTTTTTCGCTATATTCCTTTTGGACTCTTTCAATATCGGCCTTGAAAGGACTTTCCGCCATATATATCACCCTGAGTGAGTTATCCCCTTTTTCTTTAAACTTTTCGCAAATAAATAATAAAAATCAGCCGAAGATCTCGGCCTTCTTCTTAAGCTCGTCCCATTCTCTAAGCACCCACTCTTGAAGTATCTCTATGTCCTCCTTTGTCATGTACTTGAATCTTCCCTGCAGCTTTATGAACTCTTCAATTGGCTTTGGCTCTTTGTTTGGTGAAGGCATGTTTATCTTGTACTTTCCGTTCTCGTATTCAAAGAGCGGGAAGTATGCAGTCTGAACAGCTAAGCGGGCAAGTTCTATTGTCTTGTCGGTTGGAGCTCTCCATCCGGTTGGACATGGTGCGAAGAGCTGAATGAAAGCGGGCCCCTTAATTGTTTGAGCCTTCTTGAGCTTTTTCATGAAGTCTTCTGGATAAGCAACGCTTGCTGTAGCAGCGTAAGCTGGCTTGTGTGCTATTACAATGTCAATAACCTTTTTCTTTGGCCTCTGTTCAAGGAAGTGCTTCTTTCCACCGGGAGTGTTGGTTGTCCAGGCACCGTATGGGGTGGATGAGCTCCTCTGGATACCGGTATTCATGTACGCCTCGTTATCGTACATGATGTAAAGGGCATCGTGTCCCCTCTCAAGGAAACCGCTCAAGGCTTGGAGACCAATGTCAGCTGTACCGCCATCTCCTGCCCATCCAACGACCATTATTCCATCTTCGCCTTTTACCTTGTATCCCTTTGCCTTTAGAGCAGCCTCAATACCGCTTATTACTGCACCTGTTGTCTCAAATGCAGTGTGAAAGAGAGGAGCGTTTAAAGCTGAGTATGGCCAAGGACCAGCTATGATTGTTGAACAGCAAGCAGGGATTGTAAATATTGCTTTTCCTCCATATGCCTTAAGGACGTATCTCAAACCCAAGGCTGCACCACAACCCTGGCAAGCAGTGTGTCCGGCATAAAAGTGCTCCTCAAAGGGAAGGGTTAATTTTTTCTTAACATCAGCAGGAAGCTCCATCTTTTTCACCTCTTCAAGTGGTACCATTCGATTTCTCTATCGAGCTTGCCTTTTTGGATTATCTCCTTCATGTTCTTGGCTATTGCCTTTACATCGTTCACTGTTATGTCCCTTCCACCAAGTCCAACGATGTAGTTCTTCATTATTGGCTTTGCATCAGTGTTGTAAAGGACACCCTTAGCCTCGTTGAAGAGAATTCCCTCCTGTCCAAATGAGAAGTTCCTGTCGAGAACCGCTATTCCTTCAACGTTCTTTGCCAACTCGTAGAGCTCTTCCCTTGGGAACGGCCTGAACCACCTAACCTTGGCTGCTCCGACCTTGTAACCTTCACTTCTGAGAATGTCAACTGCCTCTTTTACGGTTCCCATGAGTGAGCCCATTCCCATGAAAACTATCTCTGCATCATCGGTCTTGTAGAGCTCTATCATCTGGCTGTAGTCCCTGCCAAAGCGCTCGCCGAACTCTTTTCCAACTTCTTTGATGACTTTCTTCGCTTCCTCCATGGCTTTTGCAATCTTGTACCTGAACTCATAGTAGTCAGCTGGGGTGCCTAAGGCGCCAACGGAGAATGGGTTCTCGAAGTCTGTCAATGTGTACAGTGGCTTCCTCGGTGGGAGGAACTCATCTATCTCCTCCTGCTCTGGCATGTCAACTACATCGTAAGTGTGACTGAGGATGAAGGCACTCTCAACTACCATTACGGGAAGGTTGACCTTCTCATGTTCACCAATCTTAAACGCCATCAATACTCCATCATAAACCTCTTGGTTGTTTTCGGCATAGAATTGAAGCCATCCGGTGTCTCTCTGGGCTAAGGAATCAGTTTGATCATCCCAAACGCTCCATGGAGGAGCCATGGCTCTGTTAACATCAACCATGACAACTGGGAGCCTTGCCCCAGCCGCCCAGTGGAGCATTTCATGCATTAAAGCCAGACCCTGGGCAGAGGTAGCGGTAAAAGCCCTGGCCCCTGTTGCTGAAGCACCTATACAGGCAGCCATAGCAGAGTGCTCACTCTCAACGGGCACATATTGGAGGTTTTCAACTTCTCCATTAGCTATGAACTCAGCAATTTTCTCAATAATTGAGGTCTGAGGTGTGATAGGATAAGCAGCTACAACCTCAACTCTAGCATGTTTGGCAGCATAAGCAGCTGCATAATTACCACTCACAACTTTCTTTGGCATTTTATCACCTCACTTCTCTTCTCTTACCATGCTTATTGCCTTTGTTGGGCACTCGTTTGCACAGACTCCACAACCCTTGCAGTAGTCATAGTCCACCGCAGTATAGCCGTCCTCTTTGATGTATATTGCTGGCTCCGGACAGAACTTCCAGCAGATGTAGCACTTTATACACTTGCTCTCGTCGATAACCGGCATGAAAGTTCTCCAGTCGCCTGTGAAGTTTGATAGTGTTGTCCCTAGTGTTACTGGTGCTTCTGGATATTCCTCAACGGAATTAAATACCATCTTTTCAGCTTTCGCCTTCTTCTCCCCGAATAAAGTGTTCAAGACGTTCACCCCTAAATGAATTTTAAAGGAAGGAAAAATCAAAGCTCGTAAACAACAGTCTTCTCGAAGGCTTCCTTTGCAGCCCTGGCGTTCTTTTCACCAAGTTCTCCGGAGAATGCATCCTTGATGGCCTCTTCGACACTCTCTATTTTAACTATTCCTGTTGCTTTTGCAACAGCACCGAGAATTGAAGTGTTTGTAATTGGCAGGCCAAGAGTTTCAAGGGCTATTGTTGTAGCGTCAACGAGTGCAAGCTTGGCTGGCTTCTTCTTGAGCTTCTGGAGAATCTCCTCCTTGGTTTTCTCGGTGTTTATAATTACCATTCCTCCCTCTTTAAGACCGGCTGTAACGTCAACCGTATCCAAGAGAGAAGGATCAAGGACAACTACAACATCTGGCTCATAAATCTGGGTCTTAATTCTAATTGGCTTCTCGTCAATTCTTGTAAAGGCTGTAACTGGAGCACCTCTTCTTTCAACACCAAAGAATGGGAATGCCTGGACGTACTTGCCTTCTAAGAAAGCTGCCTCGGCTAGAATGTTTGCGGCTGTAACTGCACCTTGTCCACCTCTACCGTGAAAACGAATCTCTATCATCATCTCTTCCTCCCAAGTTTTGTCGGTATTATTTTGCCCAGTCCCTTTATTTAATTTTCGGTATGGCAAGAAACACCTTTCGGCATCTGTCTTTGAGTAAAAATGAACAAACAATACGTTCAATGAATATGGTAATACATTAGAAGACACAAAAAACGTCTTTACGTTTGTAAAGTATAGAAGGCGAGAAGCATGGAGTTAA
>LGET01000093.1 GCA_001507935.1 Thermococcales archaeon 44_46 | reverse complement strand
TCCAAGCTCCATGTTGCTCACGGCAGACATTTGCTCCTTGTCTTTGAGAAGGAAGTTTATGAGATAAACACCCTCTTAAAGGTTCTATCTGATGAATATTCCTCGTACATCAAGGAGATAAACAAAATTGGTATTGAAGACGTCGAGACCGAAAAACTGCTAAAAGAACTGGAAGGCCTCAAGAATCTCATAAAAGAGGAAGAGCGTTCAAAAGAAGAGCTCACAGAACAGTTGAAAAAGCTCCAGGAACAGATTACGGAACTGGAAAATAAACTGGAGTTTAAAGCTTTCAGAGAAGCTGAAGAAGAGCTTAAGGGAGAGATATCGCAAAAAGAAATTGCCATCCGTTCTAAGATTTCCAAGCTTCAGAAGCCAATAAAAAGAATGAGGATGCCAGACGCCACTGCGAGGAAATTTTTGGAGGATTCCGCCTATGCTATCCATCATCCCGAGGAGTTTCTCAAGCTACTCGATAGAATTGAGGACAAGCTCGATAAAAAGTATAAGAAAACTGTGGAGTGGGCCAGAACAAGTTTGCTAAGGGAATCTCAAGAACTTGCCTTAATGAAAGAAAAATTGGCAAAAATCGAGGAGGAGCTCTCAGCCTTTGTAAATGAGGAAGACTCCAAAAAACGAGAAATAATGGAGCTAAAGAGAAAACTTAAGGAGAAGGAGGAGAAATTGAAATTACTCAAGAAACAGATGCAGGAGCTGGAAGAAGAGCTTAGAAAAAGCATCTCAAAACTTGAGCATATTCTTGGAGAAAAAATCGAAATGAGTTAAAGTTTTTATATTTTTAGGATTACCTAATTTTGGGTGGTGGAAGTGATAAAGATTGACAGGCTGAGGTTTGGAACAGCCGGAATACCTCTTTCAACTCCAAAACCCTCAACACTCACAGGCATAGAGCAGGTCAGAAAGCTCGGCTTGGATGCAATGGAACTTGAGTTTGTGAGAGGAGTTAATATCACCCCAGAACTTGCTAAAAAAATAAAATACGTTGCCCGAAAGAACGATGTTCTTCTCACGGCACATGCGCCCTATTACATAAACCTAAACGCAGCAGAGAAGGCGAAAGTAGAAGCGAGCAAGAAGAGGATAATCCAGAGTGCAGAGCGTTTGCATGATGCCGGGGGCTGGAGTGTGGTCTTCCACGCAGGTTACTATTTAAAACAAGACCCTTCAAAGGTCTACGAGAAAATTAAGAATGAAATAAAGGATATTGTGAAAGTCCTGCAGGACAAGGGAATAGACGTGTGGATAAGGCCAGAGCTCACTGGAAAGCCAACACAATTTGGAAACCTTAAGGAGCTAATAAAGCTGAGCCAGGATGTTGAACAAGTTTTGCCTGCTATAGATTTTGCCCACTGCCACGCAAGAACAGGAGGAAAATACAACAGCATTGAAGAGTGGAGGGAGATGCTATCTTTGATTGAAAAGGAACTCGGCAGGGAGGCTTTGGACAACATGCACATTCATATAAGCGGAATACACTACTCCGAAAAGGGCGAGAAGAACCACTTGAACCTGCAGGAAAGCGATTTGAAGTGGGAGGATTTGCTGAGAGTTTTGAAGGAATTTAGGGTCAAAGGGGTCGTTATAAGCGAGAGCCCCAACATAGAAGGTGATGCCCTGCTGATGAAGAAAAAATATGAAGAAATCAGACTCTAGAGAGGAGATTCACAAGGGAGGTCAAAAATGCCTCTACGTCATCCATTTCGTTGTATAAATGAGGAGAAGCCCGTATACCAAAGTGTCCTAAAACTCCTCTGTGGCTGACCTTTATTCCCTCAGCAATCATCTGCTGGTAAATTTCTTCTTCTTTCTCATAGCTTAAGCCGGTTTTTATTGTGACTATTGCCGAGTTCTCCCAATTTTCGTTGCCAATAATCTCTAGCCCTAAGCTTAGGGCTTCATCCCTGATTTTTCCTGCGAGCTTGGTGTTGTGCCTCTCGATTTTTTCAATGCCCACATTGTTTATCAGCTCCAGGGCACCCCATAGGGCTGCCGCCAGGAGGTAAGGTGGGCCACTGCCAAAATCGAGTCTTCTCGCATCTTCTCTTAGCTCGAATTCTCCCCAGGGGTTCTTTTCCGGCAAACCCCACCATGATGACCATTCTCCTATCGGGGGCTTCATGTTTAACAGTCCGGGCAGTGGCGAGGCCTCTTCGATGAGCTCATTGGGGATATACATAACTCCGGAACCAACGGAGGGGTTGAGCAGCCATTTCTCTCCCCCTGCAACAAAGGCATCAACCCCCTCTTTTTCAGGATAGAGAGTTAAGCTGCCTGCATGCTGAACAGCATCCACTATAAGCCATGCACCATGCTCGTGGGCAACTTTGGAGATTTCTTTTATGTCCATCCTTTGGCCCGAGATCCACTGGACACTGCTTCCGATCACTGCAAAGGTATTATCATCCACAGCTTTCTCAACGTCTTCAATGAAGTACCATCCATCTCTGTTTTTGACGATCCTAAGCTCCAGACCGTGCTTTTTCGCATAGCTCTTAAGGAGACAGGCAAGTGATGGAAATTCCATATCAAAGGAAACAATATTCATACCCTTTCTCGGCTCCAGCGATGAGAGCAATCTCCTTAGTCCTTCAGTTGTCTGGACTGAGAGAGTTAAATTCTCTTTGCTGGTATGAAACAGCTTTGCGCCCTCTTTGAGGACTTTCTCCATGATTTCTTTGTCAAGAAAGTCAACTGAATCAACGCCTTCCTTAAAATCCACCAGATAGACCAGAAAGTCCATAGTTCTTTTAAGGGCAGTCAACGGCAAAAATCCAGCACTTGCCGTGTTCAGGTAAACCTTAAAATTCTTTAATCCGGGGAAGAGATGTTTAAGGTTCATGTTTCCACCTCAGCTCTTGTATAATCTCCCATATTTTTCCATTATCTTTATGAGCTCATCTCTGGGAAGAGCGTAGCGAATGTGATTGTCCCTTCCACTCATTGTCTTTGCTTGGAGGAGAGAGTTAATTATCGCTTCCTCGACGGCCTCAGCCGTAGCCTTAAAAAGAGGCGATAAGGTGTCATCTGGCAGCGCTTCTATGGTCAGCGGCTCTTTTTGATAGTGTTTTATCCTCTGCGCAGTTGAAAAGGCAAAAACTATATCGCCGCTTCCATTGTATGCATAACCTCCGGTTCTCGCCAGTCCCACGGCACCCCTCTTGGCGACCCTGTACAGCTGTCTTGAAGTTAGGGGAGCATCGGTCGCAACAACCATTATTATGCTTCCCTTCCCTTCTCCCCCTTTTCCGGGCCAGCCCTTCAGCTCCAGCCCTACGGGAACTCCGGCTATCGTTAGGTCTTCCCTTTTACCAAAATTACTCAAAACCAAAGCTCCAACGGTGTACTTTCTGCCCTCAATATCCACAACTCTGGAGGAAGAACCAATCCCGCCTTTGAATTCAAAGGCACTCATCCCAGTTCCAGCACCAACAGCACCTTCCTCGAAGTCTTCTTTTGCGTTTTTAATTGCTTCAAGCACGTGCTCTCTTTTAACGTGCTTTCCCCTGATGTCATTGAGGTAAGAGTCGTTGCATTCCATAACTACTGGATTAACAGAACCGGTGGTCACTCCTATGTCCTCATTTTGCTCAAGCATGTAATCGATAAGGGCATCAGCGGCAGTGCCAATGCTCAGAGTGTTGGTTAGTATTATCGGTGTCTCAAGGGTTCCAAGCTCTTGAACCTGAATAAGGCCAACTGGCTTAGCATAACCGTTCATAACGAAGGCATTCGCCAGAAGCTTCTCCTTGTAGATGTTTCCATCGTGGGGGATTATAGCAGTTACTCCCGTTCTTACAGGGCCTTTACCGGGAACTAGTTTCCCTTCACCCTGAATCAGCGTTACATGGCCGACTTTGACACCTTTAACGTCGCTTATCGAGTTTCTCCTGCCGTGTTCAAAAACTCCAATCCTAATACCAAGTTCGGGGGCTTTCATGCAATCACCAAAAAGAATCACACTCAAACAATAAAAGCTCTTTCGCAATTGATAAATACTTCAGTGCCAAGTTTTTTGGTGGGTAAACATGGCTGACTGGAAAGAGAAACTCGGCCTGGTGCACATATACACAGGAAATGGAAAAGGAAAGACCACTGCGGCCTTAGGATTGGCCTTGAGGATGCTCGGCAACGGAGGAAAAGTAATAATGATACAGTTTTTGAAATCTGCCGATGTTTATGGGGAGCAGAAAAAAGCCCCGGAATGTGGAATTGTCGTTGAGTCCTATGGTTTGCCGAAGTTTGTCCACGGAAAGCCTGAGCCGGAAGATATTGAAGCCGCAAAGAAGGCCTTAAAAAGGGCTGGGGAAGTCGTTAAAAGCGGCGAATGGGATCTCGTAATTCTGGACGAGATATGTGTGGCTCTGGGATTTGGAATGATAGCACTCGACGAAGTTAAGGAGCTCATAAAAGAAAAAGCCCCAAACACTGAGCTAGTTTTAACAGGCAGATACTGCCCGGAAGAGCTTTACGAATTAGCGGACTATGTGACGGAAATGAGGGAAATAAAGCATCCCTATGCTAAAGGAGTGGTTGCTAGAAAGGGTGTAGAGTATTAAAAACTACCGAAAAGGTTTTAATAACAAATGTGCAATATATGCGTGAAAGAATTTAGTTACGAATTCTTACTTAAATCGGAGGTGGTGGAAATGAGCGAGGAGATGATTCAGCAGATTATCCAGGTTCTAAAGGAGCAAGTTATTCAGGATACAATCGTCCCAAGAAATATTAGGAGAGCCGCTGAACAGGCAATTGAAGCCCTAATGGACACTAGCAAAGACCCAAGTGTGAGAGCTGCGGATGCTATTGCTATTCTTGAGGAGATTAGCGAGGATCCAAATATGCCAATGCACACAAGAACTATAATCTGGGAAGTTTTGGGTGCTTTAGAGCAGATTAAGTGATTTATCTGCCTTTTTCTTTTAGATACCATAATTTTGCGCTTTCCTCTACTAATTCTGCCTTGTAGTAGGCTTCCCTTAAGCTTCTCCCCACTGTTACTATTCCATGATTTTGAAGGATAACTGCATCGTAGTGTTCCAGATGCTTTGCAGTCTCTTCGGCCAATTCCCAGCTTCCAGCCGGTTTAAACTCAGCTATGGGAATCTTTTTTAGATATATTTCCGCTTCGGGGGTTATTATTGGCAGCTCTTCATTAAGTAGTGTGGATGCAACTATCGAGTATGGAGGATGCAGGTGGACTATGGCTTTTACATCTTTTCTTCGCTTGTAGACTTCAACGTGGAGCTTCCATTCTGAAGATGGCCTTATAGAGCTTAGAACATTCCCTTCAAGGTCAATGACGGCTATCTGCCCGTGTGTGAGCTCATCCATGACGGAGCCAGTTCCCTTTATGAAAACCTTTCCGTTGAAAAGAACGCTTAAATTCCCTCCAAATGCGGCCGTTAACCCTCTTTCGTGGGCGAGTCTTGAATATCTGATAAGCATCTCCTTGACAACTCTGCTCATTTTTTCACCACCTTTATCCCAAAACCACAGGAGTTGCAGTAGGCAATATCTTTCTGCCAGACGAGTTCTTCAGCCCCGCATATGGGGCAGACCTCAAGCTTGCCGCTTTCTTTCCATGCATCGTAGGTTTTTCCGCTTATCACAAGAACGATATCGTCCTTGTCCTTCTCAAAGTGTCCCAAAACAGGGGTGCTCTTTAGTTCAAAACTCTCTGCATCTATTATAACCGGCTCTATGCCAATGTTTCCTTCGAATTCAAGCTCGTTAGCTGGCACTATCTCAACTACGTATGCGTTAAGGGTTCTGTCGTGATACACCATGAGCTCCAGGGCATCGCTTAGGTCTCCAGAAGAAGAGATTATATCCACTGTTATATATCTGGCAGAAGGAATCACGAGAGCGAAAACGTACTTGGAGCGGAATAAAGCGAGTCCTTTTCCCAGACACATCTCTTCAAGACCGAGAGAGGCCAATATTTTTCGGATGGTCTCTCCGTCTGGCAGTTTCTTTTCCTGCAGTATTTGATCTTTAATTTTTTCCGCAAGAGGCATTGCGAGCATTATTGGTTCGTAGATTATCATTGCCCTCACCACAGAAAAGTAGCAACTTGGGCTTTTAGGGTTTGCTATGAACGGAGTGTGTAAATTGCAAAGTGGAGTAAAGATCTCATGTGTGGCTTTTATAGTCCTTACTCCTGAAATCAATCCAATACATCATTTAGCGAAAAAAGCAAGCTGATGGGTGGTATCCAAGGACTGTTAATAAATTATAACCCTAGTTCCCATTAGATCGTTAGGGTTATAAGCACTTAAGTTTTTTGGTTGATTGGTGGTTGTATTGAGTTTTCAGAGGGAAATCC
>LGET01000092.1 GCA_001507935.1 Thermococcales archaeon 44_46 | reverse complement strand
GAAAGGAACCTTTCCGGCCCTAAAGCCAAATTAATTCATAATTTCGGCTCCATAATGCCCATCTTCTTAAGCTCTTCATAAGCTTTCCTCAACACTTCTCTGATTTTATATCTTTTGTTGAGCCCTCCAAGCTTGTATGCCGCTTTCCTAAGACTGCCTGACTGCAGGAATAGCTTCAACAGCGCAATTTCCTCAAAACTTAAATCTTTCAGGTGTTTCAGTGCAAGCTCCGCTATCTCGATTGGATTGTTGCCCTCATAGGGAAAATCTGCTGACAATATAGGCTTATCCAGCAGCTTTGTGAACTCGAATTCAACAACCGTTACCTCTGTATCCGGGGTTAAGTTCCTGTAATGTTCTTTAAGAGCCTCCAAAAGCTCTTCTTTATTGTTGAACCCATCTTTAATGGCATCTTCATCAGTAAGCTCGGAAACCTTTTTTCGTTCAACTCTCTTTATTTTGGCCTTTCCAAGAACATAACCTCCCGCATGGATAAGAACTTCATCCCCGGGCTTTAAGTTAACTTTGCCTACCCTCACCGTGGCGTTTTTCTTCCCGCTGAGGAGCAAGTCCTTGTATCTCCCATCGAACTTTAGATTCCGCATTTTATTCCCTCCTTGGTTTCAGGAGGCGGAATTTTATGGCAATTACCCCATAGCGGTTCTCCTTCCATTTTGGATACATATTGTGGAACCTCTTTACAGCCTGTTCAAAGCTGGGCTTATCTGGAAAAATCCTCTCTATCGATTCCTCTCTCAAAACCTGCCTAAAAGTCTCATATTTTTTGACCGAGATGACCTCTGCAGGAACTTCGTTGTTAAATAAAATTTTATCCTTGGGCTTGATGTCTTTCAGCTGTGGATATGCCGCTCTAACCTCTATGGTCTTTTTCCCGCTTTTTATCATCTCAAGATATTCATCCCTAACATATAATCTGTACACTTTCATGGCTCCCTTACTTTGTGGGACGAATACTTTAAAAAGGTTGCACAAAATGAAAACGTTTAAATCATCTGAAGACCAAACATATGTGGTGTGAGAAAATGCGAAGAGCTCAAAGTGCACTTGAGTATTTGTTTATACTGGCCGCTGTTTTGATACTGGTTATGGTAACCATAAGGGTTGTTCTCACGAGTGTTCAGGCAATAAATTCATCGGTAACCGGATATATTGACACCATAAAGGACAAGATTCTCGAAACCCTGTGAGGTGATCCGATGGAGTTCCTTTTGATAGCTCTCGGGGTTATAATGGGAATTCTAACCTCTTACACCGATATCAAAACCGGCTTTATAGAGGACAAACATGTGTTTCCAATTGCTGGAATTGGGGTTTTGTATTACCTTTATTATGGACTTGCCGTAAAGCATGACCTTTTCTACGCGTTTTCTGGATTAATAGGACTCGCCATCGGATTTTTGTTGGGTTATTTGCTCTATCTCATGGGAGGCTGGGCAAGTGGAGATGTTGTTATCTTAATGGGTTACTCGGCTCTCTTCCCATATGCATCAAGTTATGCGAAGATAGTCCCCCCGTATGCGGCTAGATATCCCTTGCACAGCATAACACTCCTATTTAACAGCATACTTGCGGTGTTTCCATTTATCTTCTTCTACTCCCTCGCAGTGTTAGTGGTAAGGAGAAGAACCACCCGGTTGAAAGAGGTTTTCCTCGATAAATGGCCCAAACCCTTTGAAGTCGCCCTCTGGGTATCCGCGGCTTTTGTTGTTCTCGGAATTGTTGGGGAAGCCCTTCCTCTCCACTTTGGGGTTTTGATATGGGCAATAACGATAGCTATCTTAGCAAAACTGCAAAAGGTCGGAGATGTTGTTGGGATACTGCTTTTTGCCTACGGTGCTTTTGAGACTCCAGAAATCATTTACAGCTATTTGAAACTTGCCGCAACATTTTATGCCTTTAAAGTGTTCTTCTCCCTTGTGAAGGTTTTAAGAGAGGAAGTATTGACAAAAAGAGTTACTGTTGACGAACTCAAAGAATGGGACATCCTCGGCGAGTGGATATATGAAAAGGACGGCAAAATCTACAGAGACAGGGAAAGTTCCTTTGACAAGCTTGTTCGGGCTTTAAGGACTCTCGACCTAAATGCGCTGAGAGTTGAATACGACAAACTAATCGCCTCGCCAACGGCTGAAGGTCTCAAAAAAGAGGATCTAGAAACCCTCAAAGCTCTTGTGAACGAAGGAGCACTGGAGAATGAGTTTCTTGTCAGAAACGCAATGCCCTTTGCACCGGCTTTATTTTTGGGCTTCTTGATATCAGTGTTTTACGGCGACTTATTCTGGTGGCTCGTGCTAAAAAGCATCGGGCTTTAAATTTTAAAAATACCTTGGCACAACTAAACACAGAAAAGGGATGATGAACTTTTGCTTTGCTGATTATGATGAACACGCCCTTCTCTGACCTACCCTTTTTCTTTCAGAATTTTCTCGATGATCTCCATCACTTCATATAGGTCTCTTGCGAGGTAATCCCCTTTAACGCCCTCGTGGGGGTTAATTGCTATGCTCACATCCGCAACTTTGAACATGGCTATATCGTTGTGCCCATCACCCACAGCTATGGTTAGCTTCGGCCTGAGCTTTTCTTTAAGCTCGAGCAATATATCTCCTTTGTTTCTGAAGTCCACCCATGGAAGGACTTCTCCGGTTATCTTGCCTTTTTCGTCAAAGACAAGCTCGTTTGCATACACAAAATCGGCCTTAAGCTCTCTCCCTATTCTCTCGGCAAGGCATTTAAGGCCGCCGCTGATTATTGCAATTTTAAAGTTCCTCTCTCTCAGGAATCGAAAAAGCTCTTCCACACCTTCAAAATACTCAACTGAATTTGCCCATTCCATAATCTCCTCTTTCGTTCTCCCCTTCCAGAGAGAAGCGTCCAACCTTGCCCATGTTGCATAGTCAAACTCCCCAGCGAAGAATCTCTCGGCGTATTCTCTCCCTTTGTCCCACGTACCAAACTTTTTGTGAAGCTCAACCCAGCTTGATTTGGATTTTACCAAGGTTCCTTCTAAATCAAACGCTATGAGGTACATCTCATTCCCTCCATCCGTATTCTCCGATTAGGGGCACGAATGCCACGCCACCATGGTTTTTTATCTTTACCCTGTTGTCTTCACTTATCTTTATAACCTCAAGGAGCTCTTGCCACAGGTGGTAACTTCCTACAGGGATTAAAAGTTTGCCTCCCACTTTGAGCTGTTCTATCAGAGGTTCGGGAACTTTGGGAGCTCCGGCGGTAACGATTATTCTGTCATAGGGTGCTTTTGGTGGAAATCCCTTAGTTCCATCGCCAACGATTACGTGCACCTTATCTTTGTAGCCCGCCCTCTCAAGGTTTCTTCTGGCAAACTCTGCAAGCTCAGGAATTCTCTCGATTGTATAGACATCCCTTTTAACGAGCTCATAGATCAAAGCGGCATTCCACCCGCTTCCGGTTCCCACTTCAAGGACGTTCATTCCCTCCTCCAGCCCGGCAAGCTCCAGCATTATAGCGACCATGTGGGGAGCACTTATTGTTTGACCTGCTGGAATTGGAAGGGGCTCATCAACGTGAGCATACGCCTTATAACGCTCGGGGACAAACTTATATCTCGGCACTCGAAGAAACGCCCTCTTTACTTTTTCACTCTTGATTATTCCTTCCCTTTCAAGGTTCTCAACAAGTCTCATCCATTTTCTATACAGCTCATCCTCTTCCATAACCTTCACGTACAAAAATTGTAAAAGAGGGATTTTAAGTTTATGGATTATTCTCCCTTGTATACCCTCTGTAAATTTCAAGGCTTCTGCTCGCCCTTGCCCTTAGGGGCCTCCCCATGATTCTAACTATTTTGTCTGCTTTAGCTTTTCCATACTTTAGCATTTTATCTTCCGTTTTTATTTTCTCTATTTTGAAGGTGTAGCCTCCAACTTCAAGGACTTCTCCGACAGCAAACTCTTCATCCCTGTCAACTTTGACCTTGAATGACTGTGTAATACCCTTAGGAAGGTAAATTGAAACTCCAATCACCTTTGGATAGGTCAAGCTTTCGCCCCAGAGCGTCTTGACGTCCTTTATCGGAGCTGTTTCGACCCTTTTGTTATCTTCTAGCTCAATTCCGGTGATTCTGACCTCGTCGTCTTCAATCTCCACTATGTCACCAACTTTTATCTCTTCATCAGCAGGAAGCTCTGCAAGTCTTTTGAAGCTTCTCTCATGTTTGCTGACTATTATAGGCACCTTAATGATCTTGCTCAGTGTGATCTGCCATACATGACCGCACTCACTGCACCTCAGCTTTACTTCTCTTCCTCTCTCCGATATAACCTCAACTTCCTCGCTTCCACATTCAGGACATACAAAATATTCTTCCATTTTCCTCACCTTCCAGCTTTGGATGATTTTCCTTTATAAAGATTAGCTCAGCTTTCTTTTAATCTGACCAGATACGTTCTTCCCTCTTTAACCCTTTCGATTAGGCCTTTTTTCTCCATGTCCTTTAACAGCAAGCTGACTTTTGCTTTTGAAAAGCCAAGCCGCTTTACAAGGTCGCTTTGGTAGAGTGGTCCTTCCCTAAGCAGTTCAAGAACCTTTTCTTCATCTGAACGCAGGTCGATTGCGCCCTTTTCTTTCCCCCTATAAAGGGTCCCGGCAAAAAAGCCACCTACAAACGCTATAAGCACTGTTGCGAGAAATGTCACCAGCGGGAACTGATTCTCCACTTCTCCTGAGAATCCCACTATAAAATAAAACTCCTCCTCAGCTCTAACGTCTGTCTTTTTCCATTCCAAAATGAGAGCATTCCCCGTGCTTTCGACTTTATCCGGGGAAGGAACTATAGGGGATAAAATTGCATAACCCTTAGGAACGTAGAGTCTCGCGTAAAAATATCCCACCGGCTGGCTAAATTTCACATAGTATGAAAACTGCTTCTTTCCACTAACTTCTTGAAGCATCCCCTCTGAATAAAAGCTTATCCTTATCTTCACCCTGCTTCCGGGAGAAACTTCAGGGAACGCTATATAGACGGCATTTATGTCTCCCACAATTTTGGAAACGCTTATGTTAGCTATCTGAGTTTTACCGTCGATTTCAATTATAGCTTCAGGGTTTTCAATTGGGTACTCAGAGTAGAAAGTGTAATGGGAAAGGGGAACGTTTGGAAACAGAACAAGCTCAATGGTCTCTTTAACCCTATAGTCCTCCAGAATATCAAAGTAAAGGGAGTAGCTATCTAAATCATATTCGTACTCCTGGGAAATTACAAATTTTGAAGGCAAGAGTAGGAAAAATAACATGGCTATTAAAGCTGACTTCCTTCTTGAGGATTTTTTATTTTTAACAGTGGACATACCTCCATACACTCCTCGCAGTGAATACATCTCGCTGAATCAACCTCTATCTTTTTTGTATGGGGGTTTATTCTTAAAGCATTTTCTGGACATTTTCCTACACAAACCCCGCACCCAACACACTCATATGCCCTCTTTATTAGGTAGTATGCCCTTATAGCATCTTCTCTGCTCTTTGCCCTAACCTCTTCCTCCGTAAACACTATAGTTTTTATCCTTACGGACCTTTTATCTTCGCTTACTTCACCCAATATCGGGGCTACTTCTTTGATTCTTTTCAGGATTATTCTCGTGTTTATTCTGAGAATAAACTCTCCATCTTTCTCTTCAAGCGAATATCTTATAGGTTCCCATGTCCGTTTTTCCGGAATCTTTACTCCAAGTTCCTTTGCAATGGCCTTCTGTCCTTTAGTTAACTGCCTCCACCTCCAGAAGCCGTAGGTTATCCATTCCTCTGGCATTCCAAAGCGTTCTTTCCACTTCCTAAGCTCACTCTCCCATTTTTCCCACAGCTGCGGCTTTTCTTCCTTTAGCGTTTGAATTTCGGCTAGGGAAGAGCTTGGACACATAAAGCAACCAATTCTGTCCAAACGGTTCTCATAGAGGGGGTTGTATTTCAGCTTACGGGAGAATATGTAGAGCCATACCTCGAGGGCGTTCCAGTGAAATATTGGAGAGGCTCCAATTTCGTTAGGCACCCATGGATTTTTCCACACTCTGGGCTGCTTGTATCTCTGCAGGCTCTCGTACTTTCTCTGGCCGACGAACATCAGGACACCATTTGAGTAGTGTTCCTTTATCGTTAAGGTTATTGGGCCCAGTTTTGTAACCTTGCAGCACCATCTATAGTCTCTTCCCGGGGGTGAAAAAACGCTGAGAGAGTTCCAGAATGCATCGCCAGCATCAGCCACGATAAATTTTATGTTTCTTTTCTCAAGCTCCTGTTTAATTTCTTTTACATACTCAAGGGTTTCTGGGAACTCTATTCCAGTGTTGTT